>JAVBNI010000021.1:0-3888 GCA_031551645.1 Bacteroidales bacterium
ATTTGTTTGAAAATGGGCTTGTCCGATTTTTTACCTAACTTTGTACTCATGAGAAAAGTTCTTGATGGAAACCTTGGGATTTTAGTCGACCGTAAAGGTAATCATCTTTGAACTTTTCTTTTTGTTCGGACACTTATGAAATAATATATATCTTCTGTTTGACTGCCGTCCTCAAGCGTAACGGCGATATCCTGGTCAGGTTCGAAGATAAAATAATTGCGTATCTCCGGATCGGGATCAGTTAAGTGAATCGAGACCGGCCAATAATTTATTGCCCTCCATGGAGAACGTCCCAACGAAGAAACCTCAGTGACGTTGTTTTTGTTTACGATCACGGTTGTGTCAAGATCAGCCGAAACAACAGGCGCGACAGGCATCACTGCAGAGGATACCGCCATGTTGTGACCTTCCACATCCACCTCCAACCGGTAGGCGCTTCCGGGATGAGTTACGATACCGGATGTTGTGTAACGGTAAGTTTCGTAGCGAGATGATCCAACGGACATGCTGAACGGACCGGGTATGGATAAGATCAGACATCCGTCCTCATACAGGCGTATCTCGCCGTCACGAGTAACTTCCTGCTCATTGGGACGTGGTTGTGCATAATCGGCCAACGCACAACCTTCCATAAGCGTAATGTTGAAATTACCGGTCCCACCATCGAGCGCCGCTGTAACGGATAGTTTGGGTGGAAATGAGGCCGCATCGATGTCTATCTCGGTTTCGCAACCAGTGGTAACAATAACCTGCAATGTGATACAAATGGCTACAATGATACGAGGTTTCATCCTTTTTGAAATTTTATTTTATCAGAATTTGAAATGGTAACTGACAGAGGGTATGATGGGAAACAGGCTGTATTGTATATATTTGAATTGTGTGGTTTTGCTCCATTTATCATTTTTTTCTTTGACATCCATAAAATACGGATTCTTGCGATTGTAAACATTATATAAACCTACGACCCATCGGCGTTCGCCCCACTTTTTCTTTTTAATGAACGCAATACTCAGATCTAAACGGTGATAAGGCGCCATCCGGTAACCGTTCCGTTCACCGAATTCGTAGTAGTTACTTTGATACGTATCCTTGTCATTGCCTGCCCATATGGGATTTGCCGCTCTGTATATACCGATAGGGATTGTTACGCAACTGCCCGTGCCATATACCCAGGTACCCGACAGTTCGATCTTTTCTCCGAAACGTTTCATCAAGGCGATGCTGACATCGTGACGGCGGTCGTACTTGTAATAAAAACGTTTGCCGCCGTTCAGCTCATCGAACTGGCGGTCTGTCCATGCTAATGTATAACCCACCCATCCGGTAAAAGAACCTGTTTTTTTCTGGGCAAATAATTCCACACCATAGCTGCGACCACTACCCTGCCTGATTTTTTCCTCCCATGATTCGTCCGGGATCAGAAAATTAGCCCCCTCTTTGTATTCCATCACATGATGCATCGTTTTATAATACCCTTCTAAGCTTATTTCATAATTTTCCCTGAAGTTTTGTGCTAGTCCCACAGCTATCTGATCCGATTCCTGCGGTTGCAACATTGCGGTGGACGGCACCCAAAGGTCGGTAGGCAGACCGACATTCGAATTGGTCAGCAGATGCACATACTGGGCCATACGCGAATATGATGCTTTTACGGAAAGTTGCGGGGTGATCAGGTAACGTACCGAAATACGCGGTTGCCATACATTGTAAAATTTACCGACGACATCGAATGCCGACCAATGCAGTCCGACGTTAGCTTTCAGGCAGTTGGTGAGTTTGATATCGTCCTCGGCATAAGCGCTGTATTCCCACGCATAGAGTTTCGAAGTGCTGAGGTTTTCCGTTTTAATTGTGTCGCGGATTGCCATTACTCCGGGACTAAAGGTATGGTATATGGCATTTGCACCGAAGCGAATATAATGATTGGGCGAGGGCAGATAATCGAATGCGATTTTACCGCTCCAGTCCTGTATTTTCGAATCGTACCGCACATCGTAATACTTTTGTTTGGTCTCTGTTGTCGGAGGGACGGTACGATCATTTTTAGACATTTGAATCAGTTCGTATTCCGATCCGGCGTAAAAACTATACTTGCTGTACGTTAGCGTAGTATTACCAAATAATCGGTTGGTGAAAATGTGATTCCAACGAAAAGCCGCCATGACATTACCCCATTTCAAACCATCGTCTATCTGGTTTTTTTCCCAATCAGAGTGGTTATCGTATTCGCGTTCGCTTTTCAGGCGAAACTTGTCATCGCCAATATACGCACTCAAATAAATACGATCGTTGGCCGAAAAACGATGATTGATTTTTGCCGTCAAGTCGTAGAAATAGTAACCTACTTTCAGCTTTTGGTTTTGTTCGGCAACCAGCCCCATAAAAGGAGCTACCAATGCGTCGATGTAAGTTCGCCGTCCCGACACAATAAATGATGTCCGGTCTTTCCAAATCGGGCCTTCCAACGTCAACTTTGTCGACACCAAGCCAACGGCGCCTTCACCATGAAACTTTTGCATGTTACCTTCCTTCATGCTGATGTCGAGCACCGACGACACACGTCCTCCGTATCTTGCCGGGAAACCGCCCTTAAATATCTCCATGCTGTTGATGGCATCAGCATTGAAGACCGAAAAGAAACCGAACAAATGCGATACATTATATACCGGGACACCGTCGAGCAAAATCAAATTTTGATCGGGGCCGCCGCCGCGAACATACAATCCGCTACTGCCTTCGCCTCCCGATTGTATGCCGGGCATCAATTGTAATACTTTCATGATATCCACCTCGCCCAGAAAAGCGGGTAACGATTTGATTTGTGCCATGGGTACGTTTATGGAACTCATTTGAGTGTGTTCCTGTATGCGTGAAGTTTTATCGGCAGTAATTTCTATTTCCCGCAAATGTACCGATCCTTCAAGGTTGATCTGGATAGTGGTATCACCTCGAAGGTAAAAATTACGTACCCGGGTACGGTAACCAACGTATGAAAATGTCAGCTCTACCCTACCCTCGGGTAATGTCAGGCTGTAGAAACCATATTGGTTCGTAGCTGTACCTGCAAAATTAGCTTTATTGTATACGGTGGTGCCTATCAACTTTTCGGTACTCAAGCTGTCTTTCATATATCCTGATATAGTGTATTTCCTGGGAATACCTTGAGCAAAAACATGTATATCCAGCATTACCAGCAAAAAGGCGGAACAGATATGTTTCATTTACGTGTTATTTGTGTGTTACTGTGTTGATCCAATCATGCAACCTACGCCCACTGTTGCATTGATTGATTTAAGAACGAAAAATTACTCTAATTATTATATTAATAGTACTGCGATAATGGTTAATTCTTTTTTTGAGGTGCTATTCAAAATAGGGTGCTGTTTTCCAGGATCTTTTTCTTCTGTACTTTTTGGCGCCCCAAAAAGTACCCAAAAGGGCTTGACGCTAAAAACTCGCTCCGCCTGTCGGCTTCGCTCAGACAGCTTAGCGTCAATAAGGAAAGCTTCGCTTGATAAACGGGCTAACGCCCGCGCTAATTCTGACTTGCAGATAAAACGCGTTCGGTATAGGCGTTTAAAGCTCACTAATTATTTTTTTAATTTTCTGCGGATTGGCTCGAATTTAATCATTCTGCAAATTAGGTTGTCAAAAACAGTATCCATGTGGTTGCGTCTATTGTATCTGTAATGGTATTCATCAAGATAGCCTTGCAGATGTTCTTTTGAACAATGATGATGTATTACTCTTAACCATCCTTGTATATTCATTATGTGAATATGAAGTTCGGGAAAATTGGCACCTTTGTCAGATGGCACCTGCTCAAGATGCGGGTACTTTTTCTTCAATGGTAAATATCCCTTCCATATATCGGTAACCACATGT
>JAVBNI010000070.1:0-52205 GCA_031551645.1 Bacteroidales bacterium
ATTTGTTTGAAAATGGGCTTGTCCGATTTTTTACCTAACTTTGTACTCATGAGAAAAGTTCTTGATGGAAACCTTGGGATTTTAGTCGACCGTAAAGGTAATCATCTTTGAACTTTTCTTTTTGTTCGGACACTTATGAAAATCGAATATTTGATTTCAGTGCTAATCAGTATTCGAAGAATGAAGTCTAATCTTATTTTTGGACACCCTCCTGAAATTAAAAATCTATTTTTTCCATACTTTTTCCATTTCTTCCAATGATTTTCCTTTCGTTTCAGGAACCATTTTCCAGACAAATATGGCTGAAAGAACGGCCATTGCACCGTAAAATGCATAAGTCATACCGCCGCTGAATTCCATCATAGGAGGATAGGTGGATGAAATAAGATAGTTGGCGAACCATTGTGCCGCGACAGCAATGGCAACAGCTCTGCCCCGTATCTTGTTCGGGAAGATTTCGGAAATTAATACCCAACAGATGGGACCCCACGACCACATAAACGATGCAGTGTAGATGATGATGAAGACCAATGTACTGATCCCGATAACATCATTGAAGGCTAAGGCCGAAATAGCAAACATCCCGATCGCCATCCCGATTGAACCGGTAATAAGCAATGGCTTGCGTCCCCATTTATCAACAGTCATGATGGCTACAATCGTAAAAGTAACGTTTACCAATCCCATGATAACGGTTTGGAGCATCGAAGCATCCTTGGCAGCGCCCATGCTTTCAAAAATGCGAGGAGCGTAGTATAATGCCACATTTATACCCACAAATTGCTGAAAAACAGACAGTAAAATACCGACAATAATGACTAGTTTACCATATGAGAACAGTTTTGCCGACGATTGCTGTACAGAAGTTTTGATCTCGGCCATGATGGTTTCAGCGCGTTCTTTTCCGTTAATTTTTATTAACACCTTCAGCGCTTTGTCCGGTTTTGAGGTTAAGGCTAAGAAACGCGGTGTTTCGGGAACAAAGAATAGCAAAATACCGAAAATTGTCGATGGTATTGCCGCCGACGCAAACATGTAACGCCAACCAGTAGTGTTGATCCATTCGATAGTTTGTCCGCGGGCAATACCCCAGTTGACAAAATATACTACAAGCATTCCGAAGATAATGGCAAATTGATTGAACGATACCAATCGTCCGCGTATTTCTGCAGGCGCAATCTCGCCAATATACATCGGAACGACCGCCGAAGCCAATCCCACGCCGATCCCGCCAATGATACGGTAGATATTAAAAGTGATCAATAAAGCCATTGAAGGTTCACCTCTGGTGAAAAAGAATGTCTCGGGATATCCGGAACCCAAAGCAGCCAAAAAGAACAGAAGGGCGGCTAAGAATAACGAATTTTTACGTCCCAGATTCGACGATATCCATCCCGACAATGCGCCGCCGATGATACATCCGATCAGAGCGCTCGATACGGTAGCCCCATGGATAAATGTGCTTAATCCTAATGGCTTGATGAGATAAGCTTGAATGGATTTTTCCGCACCCGAAATCACTGCCGTGTCATACCCGAAAAGCATCCCGCCAATGGTTGCCACCAAAGTGATTCCTATTATGTAACCTGAATTGTATTGTTTTTTCATAAGGAAAAAAGTAAAGAGACTGTCTAAAAAAGTTGAAAACGGATGTCATTGCGAGAGGCTACCCCAAAAAAAATGTGGCACACATGCGGTTATGACAGATTGTCTTAAAATCAGCGACTTACGCAAATATGTCATTGGTAGACAGACTCGCAATGACGAACCGGAATAAAACTTTTCAGACGACTTCTTTTGCTGTTAAATAAACATATTAACTATAGCTTCGTACAATTCTTGTTTCCCACTGATTTGTGCAGGTTCTGCGCTCTTGGCAGCAATATTGCGCAAATCTTCAAGTGTCAACTGGCCGTCTTCGAATTTTTTGCCATCGCCACTATTGAATGAAGCATAACGGGTAGCACGCATTTTTTTGTAATCCGATTTTTCGAGGATATCGGCAGCAACAACCAAAGCGCGTGCAAATGCATCCATTCCCGAAACATGGGCAATGAATATATCTTCCAGGTCGGTAGAATTGCGGCGCGTTTTGGCGTCGAAATTGGTGCCGCCTGTTGTGAATCCGCCTGTCTCAACAATTACCAGCATGGCCTGTACCAATTCGTAGATGTCAATAGGGAATTGGTCGGTATCCCAACCATTTTGGTAGTCACCGCGGTTAGCATCGATGGACCCCAGCAATCCGGCGTCGGCAGCAACTTGAAGTTCATGTTCAAAAGTATGTCCGGCCAGAGTGGCATGATTTACTTCGATGTTGAGTTTAAAATCCTTGTCCAAGCCGAAATGACGCAGGAATCCGATGACCGTTTCCGTGTCGGCATCGTATTGGTGTTTGGTTGGTTCCATGGGTTTTGGCTCAATCAGGAAAGTACCTTTGAACCCTTGTTTGCGGCCATAATCGCGGGCCATTGTCAACATACGGGCCAAATGTTCTTTTTCGCGTTTCGTGTTGGTATTGAGCAAGCTCATATATCCTTCGCGACCACCCCAGAACACATAATTGACACCGCCAAGAGCGATAGTAGCATCAATAGCGTTCTTGATTTGCGCTCCGGCAAAAGCTACCGATTCAAAATTAGGATTGGTAGCCGCACCGTTCATGTAACGGGGATGACTGAATACATTGGCTGTTCCCCAGAGTAATTTCACACCCGAGGCAGCTTGTTTTTCTTTGGCATATTCCACTATTTTTGCCAGATTGCTTTCATACTCGGCAAATGATTTACCTTCTTCCACTAAATCCACATCATGAAAACAATAGAACGGCATGCCTATTTTGGTCATGAACTCGAATGCTGCATCCATTTTGTATTTAGCCCTGCTGATGGCATCGGCTCCTGAATTCCATGGAAATACTTTTGTTCCGGGACCAAACGGGTCGCCACCTTCCTGGCACATGGTATGCCAGTAGGCCATTGAAAAACGGAACCAGTCTTTCATCGACTTGCCCAACACAACCTTGTTTTCGTCATACCAACGAAATGCCAACGGATTTAAACTTTCTTTTCCTTCATACTTGATTTTTCCGATTCCCGGAAAAAATTCTTTACTTCCTTTTAAGATTTCCATAATAATTTAATTGATTTTTAATGTATTAAAATTATTTTTCAAACCATTATATATCAGATCTGCAAAAAATATAGTTTGGTACCTGATATCAATGTTTTTTCGATCGCTAATAACAAAAACTGAAAAAGGCATCTAAATTTATATCTCGTTATTGCGAGTGATAACGAAGCAATCCTTTAATAACAAAACTGTTCTTTTCCTTGCAATGACACTTGTTTTTGATCCTTCAGAATGCCTTCCTTCTATTGTTTATTTAAATAATTTAGCCATTTTGAATAAGCATCCTGATAGACGCTTTTTTCATCTGTTTTTGGTTCAATAACCGCTAACTTTTCCAGAGAAGTAAATGCTTCTTTGCTGGAAGCATATATCCCTACGCCGATACCTGCTCCTTTGGCTGCTCCTGCTGCACCATCGGTATTGTACAATTCGATAGTCGCCCCGCTGATGTTTGCCAATGTCTGCCTGAAGATCGGGCTTAAAAACATATTCGCATTTCCGGCGCGTATCACTTTAATATTCATACCCATGTTTTGCATGATTTCTATTCCATATTGGAACGAGAATACAATGCCTTCCTGTGCCGCACGGATAATATCAGCCTGGTTGTGGATGTTGAAATTGATTCCGTGAAGGGAACAACCGACATTCTTGTTTTCAAGAATACGTTCCGCACCGTTGCCGAATGGGATAATCGAAAGCCCTTTTGCTCCGACAGGCGATTGCGCAGCCAACGTATTCATGTCGCTGTAGCTGATGCCTTCCGGCGCGGCATTTTTCCGTATCCACGAATTAAGAATACCTGTACCGTTGATACACAACAATACACCCAACCGGGTTTGGCTTGCGGTGTGATTTACATGCGCAAAAGTGTTGACACGAGACAACGGATCGTAGTTTACAGTATCCAGGACACCGTACACTACGCCTGATGTTCCTGCCGTAGAAGCAATTTCGCCCGGATTGAATACATTCAGCGAAAGGGCGTTGTTGGGTTGGTCGCCTGCACGGTAGGTAACGGGAGTACCTTCCTTAAGTCCCAGCTCTTTTGCAGCCGCAGCCGATACCAGACCTTGCACACCGAAAGTCGGTTTAAGGCCGGGGACAAATGAACGGTCGAATCCAAAGTAATTCATTACTTCTTCCGACAAACAGTTGTTCTTGAAGTCCCAGAAAATTCCTTCCGAAAGTCCTTCGATAGTCACATTGATATCGTTGGTAAGTTTCATTCCGATATAATCGCCCGGAAGCATAAACTTGTCGATACGTTCGTATATCTGGGGTTCGTTTTCCTTAACCCAGGCTAACTTCGCAGCAGTGAAATTCCCCGGGGAATTGAGTAAATGCGACAGGCACTTCTCTTTACCAATGGTATTGAAAGCTTTCTCACCATACGGCACAGCCCGGCTGTCGCACCAGATAATAGCCGGGCGCAACACGTTCCGGTTTTTGTCTACCAGCACCAAGCCATGCATTTGCCATGAAATACCGATGGCTTTTATATCGCTGCTGTCCACTCCAGCCTGTTGCATCACTGATTGATGCGCAAGTTTCAGATTATCCCACCATATAGCGGGATCTTGTTCAGCCCATCCCGGTTTTTCTGCACGGATGGCCATTTCTGTCTTCGGGAAAAAATCCGAAGCAACAATCATTCCCGTGTTTGCATCTACCAAACACGCTTTTACGGAAGAACTGCCTACGTCGTATCCTAATAAGTACATTTTTGATTGATTATTGATAGTTTTTGTTTGGTTTGTTCAAATGGTTGCTACCCGCTTGCGATATATATTCTTGTCGAACTTATAGAAACGGGCTGCACGGTGGGGTACGCTTTTCTGCATCTCGTTCAGGGGGACTAAATATTCCATGCCGGCCATTTTCTTGTGAAAATTCCGGACATCGTATGTTTTGCGGTGAATCGCTTCGTATAGATTTCTCAATTCACTTGCTGTAAATTTGGATGGCAGGAGTTCAAAAAATACGGTCTGATCGTATTCCACCCATCGCCGGATTTCTTTCAGTGATTCCTCTACGATCTGGTTGTGGTCGAACGGCATGTCCGGTAAGTCGTCTACGGGACACCATTCCACCGTTTTATATTTTGAAACGATATTGAATTTCCGGTTGATACGGCTCAATGACAAATAAGATATGGTAATCAAGCGGTCTATCTTGTTGTTGTATGCGTACTCCAGCCATACCACATCTTCCGGATTAGCTGTCCGGAGAGGCGAAGTAAAACTTTTGAACTGTTTCAATGTCATTTTCCGGATACCGGTTAGTTCATAAAGCACCCTATGAGCAGCCAAATCTGCATCTTCTTCCTGATAAATAAGACTTCCGGGCAGTTTCAGATCCCGGCCGTTCTGCACATCTGCGTTTCTCTGTACCAACAGAATATTTAATTGCTCACCGTCAAAACCGAAAATAATACAGTCAACAGAGACGTATGTGCGGATAAACTGCATTTTGTTCAATTTTGCTTCCATCAGCCAATGGGTAATTAATCTCACAAATTTAGTAAATGTTTTTTAAAAATCAAAGAAAAATATCATGTAATATTTTAATTATAAATATGTTAAAAAACATGAATAATACAATAACTATTGTCACTCTTACTGTGTAAAAAACAATATTATTAGCAATTTAGAACTAACAGTAACTTGGACGTTAACAAGCGTAAATGACAATAAGCTCTACACAAAAAACTTTATTAAATTTCCAGAACTGTATTTAACTTCGTTGAGGACTGCGCCGTTCAAATTGTCACACGATATTTTACTGTACTTATCTTTTTTCAGCGTGTCTTGTTTCAGACGGGTTTACTACAAACTACTTGATGTGTTTTTTATAGATCTGGCCGCGGGACAGTATTCGCCGAATTGCATATGGAAAAATACGTAATAGAAATTTAGATATGGGGTTAAATCAACTTTCGAATTTTAGGCGACCGATTGATTCACGTAGCTTGGTCATTGCTCGAGTGATTTGTGTTCGGACTGTATTAATGGATATACCCATTTTTTCAGCTATTTCATTGTACGATAAGTCTTCTATCCTTGCCAATAAAAAAATTTCCTTGCATTGAGCAGGCAAGACATCAATGGCTCCCTCTATTTCGGACACCGTTTCTTTTGAAATGAGCATGGAAAGCGGATGATCACCAGTCTGAGTAAAAAACAAATCACGATTGTCGGATATATACTGTGCATGTTCCCTGTATTTTCTCAGTACTTTCAAATGTTCCAGGTATTTCAGGCTATTGTTATACACTCCTTTATATAAATATGCTTGTATCGACGTAGTAATATGTATGATTTCATGATTTTCCCATAATTTTAGGAAAAATTCACTTACTATTTCTTCTGCTGCTTCTTTTTCCCCAATCATGCTTTCTGCGTAGAAACATAATCTTCGGTAATAAGTTTTGAAAATTAATTCGAATGTCTTTTTGTTACCATTCTTTAATTCTTTTACTGCAATGTTGATATCTTTTTGCATTCCAATTGCATTAGAAGGCAAAGATATAATAATTTATTAATATTATAATCATAGTACAATATGGTCGATAACACCATTTTATGTCATCTGCATATCATGACTAATCAAAATTCTATTTTTGATGATATAAGAACCTATTAAGACTCGTTACGTTAATTGTTGTTGATTTTCAGTATTTTATATTTTATAAAAGAGTGGATGATCTATTATTTTATCGGATTTTTTCGTATATATATTAAGGTCTTAATCTGATAAATTTTAAACAATTTTATATGGAATTCGGAGGATTTAATTGATTTCCAGCATGGCGCAACCTCTATGTAAGGGTACGGTAATTGTTACCGAATTGCCATTGGATACTATCTTTTGGACCATCGGAATTTCCTTTCCAGGATGATATATCTGGCAGGAAGTCATTGATTTCATGTTGTCCAGATTATTGAGGGTTACTTCGACGGTCTCCGAATTGCCATATACAACGGGCACTGAGTATCCCTGCGGCGTTTTGAAGATATTTACTTTGGCTGCATCGTCTTTGACGGTGACAACATGCGGTTCCAACACCCATTGCTTGTTTTTCATCAAATGCATCAATGGACCGTAATCGAGATATATCTGGTCGACTTCAGGATCGGGATGTATGGAATGGTCGTTACCCGGGAAGGGGCACATGGGAAAAACGCCCATGTACAGGTATTTCTGAAAAAAAGCATCTCCCCCTTCTGTTTTAACAGTTTGGGCGGCATCCGTCCATCCCAGGGCGGGCTTATTGATACACATCAGGGCGGTGGTGTTAAGAGGCGACCCGGCATAAGTAAATTCGTCAAAGATGCCATCCACCTGTTTCAGGAAGTCGATGCGTTTGTTGTGGTTGTTTGCCAGGATACTTTTCCCGGCGTCATGGAATATCGGACCCAAAGCTTCCGACAGTTGTTTCCACGATGTGATCAGGGAGCGGACGGGTTTACCTTCATACCAGGTGATTCCGTCGTCCGCCCGTTCGTTGAACAAACGCAGCCAATCCAAACGGTCGATACATATGCCGTACGATTGGGGTATTTCACTGACGTGTCGTCGTGCTTGGTCCAGCAGGAAGTTGCGGTAGACGGGATCTCCGCAATCCATGGCGATTCCGCCTTCCCACGTGTACCAGGGATCGGGAGGTGCCGCCCCTTTATATTCGGGCTTGGATACGCAGGCATCGGGTCTGGGTAGGATAGCGTTTGCCAAACGGGAATATAAATAGTTGTTACCATCTTTCCAAAGGTCGTTTTCATTTGCCGGCGCCAACGGAGGAGCAGGATATTTGATCCAGGCGCCAAATTCAGTCACATTAAAATAGTTAAAAACATAAAAGCTCTGTTTTCGCATCTTCCCGGCATAGTCATCCATGGCTTTCGTCGAAATTTTGCCTCCACTGAAACGTGTCCAGGTTTCATCTGGTCCGACCGGGGGCAGGAACATTCCCATATAAGGAAAATCAAAGCTGGCTTGCCAATTGACGGTGAAACACATCTTTTTCATCTTATCCACATCGAATTTGTCGAAATGATTGGAATATGCTCCCGTCCCACCCAATTCATGCGCCTGCGGATTGACAGGATTAAAATATTCAGAATACTTGTTACTCATCCATGCCAGCGCTGGCCGCCAATCATCGGCATGGGCCGCGATATCCATAGTGAACAGACAGGTGTGTTCCTCTGATATCCTGTTAAACAGGCGGCTGATAACAATATCACCCTGTGCGGTGGTATGCATGGTCATATCAATGATTTCATCACAGGGGGATAAACCCAGCGTCAGGCCAAATTTGGAAGGCTCTATCACAGTGGCCATAGGGATACAAAACAGGTTGCCGATAGCGGGGACAAATCCTATCTTCCATTTGTTTTTTTCATATTGGAAATAAGGCGCCCCGTAATAATATTCAACATCCGAAAATGGTACGGGAACCAACGGGTCTACCCAACAATTTGTTTTTTCGTTGAGAAATGATTGTTGCGCCGTTCCACCTCCCGGGTATACCTTCAGTTTTTTCTGCAGGGCGGCATCAATTGTTGCCGGATCATACTGAGGAGCGCCCCAGGCTGTCCAGAACAAGCTTTTGTCCGTTTCCGCAGGATAATGGAACCGAGTTTGAATCACTGATCCCCAGGGAGCGCCTTTTCCCTTAATTTCCATCTCCCAACGGATACTACCGGATGAAGGAATGAAATTTTCAGTGATGATACACGATGCCTGGAGTGAATCATTAACCAACAGCTTCTCAAAGCTGAAACCACCTTCGGGCGTTTTTTGTACTTTTGTTTTTCCTTCCTGGCGACAGCCTTGAATGACGGTACAAGCATTAATTGGTTTCTCGATTTTGTCCGGACCAATAGTTGCGGATATGATTTGTCCGTCAGGAGATAGTGAAACGATGATATTGGATGTTTCTACCTTGTATTCATTGGTGCAGGCAATGAATATAATACTAAAGCACAGTATGATCAGATATTGGATTGTTTTCATGGTGTATTTATTTCTTTTCAATGATTTCGAATAATTCGCCGTCATATTTTTTAATCAGTTTTACGGAAAATCCTTTTTGAGTCAAGTCTTTCCCTGATAGGATGGCGATTGTTTTTCCTTCAAATCCTTGCTTGACTTCGTAGGTTTTATCAGGATTTAACCAGGGAATGGTAACAATGCGCAATTCTTCAACGGCCCCATGCCTGAAAACTCCTACCAAGCCTCCACTGCTGGTCTCGGTGTTCAGACGGCAAAACCCATCCCAAGCGCCTTCAACAGGTTCCCCGAAGCCGGGAATATCCTGGCGGTAGGACATGAAACCATGTCTTTTTTCCAAAGTTTTGATCCAATCCGACCAAGATTTGTATCTTTTCCTTTCTGCAGGAGTAAGCTTCCGGGGATCGCCCAGCATAATGGGAAGCGAACCTGTTAATGATTTGAAGCCTAATTCGTGGTACTCATCGTTCATACACAGGTTCCCGATAACCAATGATGTAGCAGGTAACACAGGTGTACGGCCCCATGACAGATTGCGCACCCTCAAAGGACCAATGAGGCCTGGTTGCTGGATGTTGGAAAGCCAATTACCTTCGGCATGTTTGGCAATTCCGTAGTCCATTAACTGCATCTTGCCTGCGGTTTCGAACGTACAATCGATAAATAGGTCGGGAGCTTCCACATGTAATTCATCAAACAATTGCATACAACGCCTGTAAATCACTTCGTACGATTCTTCCCTGTCGCGATGGTACGGATGGTTGGTAGCATAACACCCCGTGCGCTCATCATCATATACATAAGCGCTTGTTACAATGGCAAGGTCAAGTTTCACATATGCCAGACCGTGTTCGTTGACTAAACGGAGAAGGGTTTGTTTGATGAAATCGTACCAATCCGTCCCCATACACGCTGTCCGGTTCAGCCCGTGTTCCGTATGCAGGTTGGCTAAGTTTCCTTGTTTATCCTTCACAAACCATTCGGGATGTTCTTTGTACACTTTGCTGGAAGGGTCGGCAGTGGCTAAAGTGACCCATAGGCCGGGTTTCATTCCCAATGATTTGATGTAGTCGAAAACCGGTCGCAACCCGTTGGGAAATTTCTTTTTATTGATGTCCCAATCTCCGTGCAGTTGTTCCTTGCCTTCGTACAGATCGACATTGATTTGCCAACCATCATCAATCACAAACTCTTCTACGCCACATTCCGCAGCCGCTTTTGCCAATTCCCTGATCATCGTTTCGTTGATATTGTGGTAGAATGGAAACCAGGTATTGTATACGAACATTGGCTTTTTGGGTAATTGTTCGATGCGTGTTCCCATGTATTTGCGGACAAAATCGGGAACGGTTGTATTGATCACTTTCGAACCATCGGGACATTGGTCGTACAAGGCTGTAAAGATCCAGGGACTTGTCCATTGTTCGCCGGGGCGGAGCCATTTCCTGAACCCGTAATTCTGGTCAGGATGTGTCAATCCGGCTGTTATCGACTTGCCGTCTAAAAAAACAGAAGTCCGTTTCACCACGCCGAGTGCTTCATTCCCTATGGCGATGCCTTTAGCATTGTCCAAATCATGGACAACCACCAGCGGATCGTCCCAGTTGCCGGTATAAGGGCCCAACCACTTGTAACGGGCGTATTGCCTCATCACCCATGATTCGATCTGGTTCCAGCCAATCTGGAAAGATTCCACATCCACACTTTCCACTTTGATGTCTTTTTTCCCAGAGTTGACAATCCTCAAGGCCTTATGTACAAGTGGTAAATCAGGGTACAACATGTAAATCAGTTCGATGGTTACAGACTTGTCCGAAGGTTTTTCAAAGGAGATGATCACCCCTTTCCCTCCCTTGAACGTACTGGTATCCCGGTGTTGGATATTGGCCCATTCGCTTAAACCGGAATAGGGAACGTTATCGATCAGAACGGCAAATTCAGCAGCTTTGGTTCTGATGAATTGTGTTTTGTTGGCAATCAGTAAAAAAGAACTGCTGGAAACGTGGTTTTCTGAACAATCAATTTCCCGCCTGACAATGCCATTATCCAGAACGACCTTTTTATCTTGTGCATAAACGCAACTCAGCGACAAGATACAAACGATGAAATTTTTTATTTTTTTCATAGGTATTTATATGTTGATTAATAGGGTTGTACGTTATTTATCGCATGGGGTTGAAAACATATTTTTTGATACAAGCCTGATAATTATTTGTTGTTTACTTGCGATGTTTCGAATATCCCTATCCAATGCGTCGTACGTTTGAGGTAATAATCAGGTGCCAGCGATTCATAATCCAGATAATGAAAAGCATCTGTTTTAAACGGAACAGCCGGTTCAATCTGGGTACCTTCGTGCCATTCGTTAAAGGAAGTGATCCCGACATATTTAACCTTACTGTTGATAGCATCTTCGAACATCTGGTCGTAATATTTTCCGTCCTCGCGGTCGCGGGAAGTGCGTTCATTCCACGGACGGACACGGGTGTCAATGTATCCCGGCGCTACGGATGGAATGAATATTTTGTTGTGTCGGTCTGCCCATTCCTGTAAATATGGCCAATTGGTGGGAGTTGATCCGTAGGTGAACCCGGTAGCGCCAAAATAAGTATAAAAGCCGTCGAATCCTGACTGTTCGAAGAAATTCTCTTCACCCTTTTTTACCCACAAGCCGATCATGACAGCGTCGTAAGGCGTGTTACGGATTGTAATGTTGCCACTGGGTTGTAACAGCGTAGCCCATTCTTGGGCTGGAGTGAGATACGAGTCGTAAATAAAAAACAAAGGCTTATCATTTATGCGGTAAAATGCAGGATGTTTACCATAAGTATTCACGATCGTTTGGATATTCTGACGGGTCGTTTCTGCATTGCGTCCGGGAAAAGGTTCAATATGGAAACACACTTTGATATTATGCCGAGCAGCCATATCCATAATTAACGGTACGCTCTGATAACCGAAATCATGAATATTCCACCAGGTAAGCACGATCACCCCGATACGTGCCTGGACTAACATTTCCATGTGCCGGACTATGGTTGCTGTATCGGTGCAGCTATACGCCCCCAGTTGAGGATAGAAGTTACTCGATAAATTGTCTCCTCCCGGTATACTTCCTTTGGTAATGGTATCGTTGAAATCTTGTTTTATGATCTGGTGTGCCCAATGGATATACTTTCCATCGTGCTCTATGTTGCCATACCAGTTGTAATAAAAACAAAAGGTATGATAGTTGAGAGAAGCATTTTCGTCCTTGTTGGAACAGGCTGATATCACTAAAATAAAAATGATGAAAGGAGTAATGATGTTTTTCATAATATGAGGTTTATGTGGCTTTATTTTTATAATGCTCAAAATGAAATATTTAGTCCAGTCATAAAAGCTTGCAATCCCAAATTTTTGGGGATCAATGGAAAGTTATGCGGCTCAAAATCAGTTTGATATTCCAAAATACAACTCATTGATTTATTGAGTCTTATGTTTATGCCTCCCATAACAGATACGGCATAAATACCACCGTTAATATAATAAAGACTTATACCATAAGCAGCTTTGGGTCTTATTATGAATTTGGAGTACATATATTCGAACATGATTGGTATTTTGTATATAGACTGGGTTGAACTTCTTAAATTGTCACTTTCATTATCTTCTATTTTTGAATATAGCAGACCGGTTCTAAAGTATATCTTTTCATTCGCTCTTGGCATCCATAAATTTAATAATACTCCGCCTTGGAATGATGAACTCATCATATTGCGATCAGAAACAAGCCCGGCAGTTAAGTCTACAGATATTTTAATGAATGGTTGTTTTTTCTCAAAAATGATGCATTCTTCCCCATCTTTACAAACATCATGATGATAATTTTCTGCTACTTTTATCAAATCGTTATGATCAGGTTTTTTTATTTTGGCTATCTGAGTTTGGATTTCCGGGGCGTCCTGCATGTAATAACCCAACAGCCCAATATGTTTCTTTGATTTATACAACAAGGTTTTGTTATTGACCGTTATGATTTTTTCTTCATAGGGTATTTCAGCAATCGGCGCATCTCCTTTATCGATATAATAATGATCTCCACTGCTATCTCTCAGATAGTAAATATTCACCTGTCCCTTGATTAGGAATTCGAGAAACATAATTTTACCGGCTACTTCTTTTGATACGAAGTACTTACTATCGGTAAATCTGTATGCGACGATATCTCTCGGAGAATATTCTGTGATATTATCACCAGTTGACTTGAACTTACAGATTTCTCCCATTAATTTATCTCCTCTGTAATCGATTTGGCCATATATGGTATCGTAGGAATTGGTTATTACATATCCCGGTCTGAAATCCGTTTGAGCATGCAAAGTGCTTACTGACAGCATAAATAAAATAACAGATAATTTTTTGTACATAATTGGTGTGTATGATTGGGTTTTATATAAACGGTTACAAATTTCCAAATATTTTTGATTAGAGATTAATGGTACTGGCTTGATAACATTTACAATATTTGTATGAAATATCTATCATATTCAAAATGTTATACTTAATCCGGTCATAAAAGCTTGTGATGCAAGATGTCTCGGAATTAGTAAAAGAGCCGCAGATTCAAAATCAGCGTGATATTCAAAAAGCCAACTTATCGATTCACTAAGTCCTATATTTAAACCTCCAACAAATGAGGCAGAGGCATTTCCGGCAAATTTAGCAAATATATCTTCGTTATTAGAGCCACTTAGCTGATAAAGGCATACGCCATAAGCAACCTTAGGTTTTATCATGAATTTAGAATACATGTATTCAAACATGATCGGTATTTTGTATACAGACCAAGTATAACCCATCATATTATCCTCAAGTTTAGAATATAGCAGACCGGTTCTAAAATATATTTTTTCATTAGTTCTTGGCATCCAGAAGTTTAATGTTGCTCCACCCTGAAAAGATTGATTCAGATTACGATAAGTGACAAGTCCGGCAGTTAAATTTAGCGATACCTTAATAGATGGTGGTCGTTTTTCAAAAATGATACAGTTTTCCCCATCTTTACAAACTTTATGATGATAGTTGTCTGCTAATTTTATTAAATCGTTATGACCGGGCTTTTTTATTTTGGCTATCTGTGGTTGAATTTCTGGAACATCCTGCATATAATAATTCAGCATTCCAACGTGTTTTTTCGACACATGCCGCTTTTCTTTTTTATTAACTAATATGATTTTTTCTTCATAAGGTATTTCTACAATTGACATATTTCCTTTATCAATATAGTAATGATCGCCACGTTTGTCTCTCACATAATAGATATTTACCTGTCCTTTTATCAGGAATTCAAGGAATACGAATTTATCGGCTATTTCCTTTGATATGTAGTACTTTCCATCAGTGAATCTATATGCAATAATATCCTCTGGAGAATACTCTGTGATGTGATTTTCAGCCGATTTGAACTTACAGACTTGTCCCATTAATTTGTCTCCTCTGTAATCGATTTGACCATATATGGTATCGTAGGAATTAGTTATTACGTATCCTGGTCTGAAATCCGTTTGTGCATATAACGTGCTAACTGACAGTGTAAATAGGGTGACAAATAATCCTTTGCGCATAATCGGGTGTGTAATGGGTATTTTACTAAACTTTCATAAATCGGTTGACCTAATTTTTGTTTACATGTCAATTAATTATTTGATTTTTGGAAAACATTTTGATTTTCATCTTTTATAAAACAGTACTTTCAGTAAATCCGATGAAGATAGATTATTCGATTTGGTTATTCTACACGATTTGGAGCTAAATAGCGTAAGCAAATTTGAACATATTTACGACTTAGTTTTTTCATATTCAAAATGTTATGCTTAATCCGGCCATAAAAGCTTGTGATACCCAATATGAGGGAATTAATGGAAGAGGAGAAAGATCAAAATCCGCATGATATTCCAAAAGGCAACTTATAGATTTATTGAGCTTTATATTTGTGCCTCCCATAAAAGAAATAGTGTTGAATCCGCTATTAATATAATAAAAGTTCATACCATAAGCTACTTTTGGTTTTATTGCAAATTTAGAATACATATACTCAAGCATTACTGGTATTTTGTATACTGACCATGTTGGAGTTCTTAAATTGTCGGTTTCATCGTCTTCTATTTTTGAATATAGAAAACCCGTTCTAAAATAGATCTTTTCATTAATTCTTGGTATCCAAAGGTTTAATAATACTCCACTCTGAAACGATTGGTTCAGGTCACGATAAGCAACAAATCCGGCAGTTAAATCTACAGATACTTTAATGATTGGTTGTTTTTTTTCAAAAATGATGCAATCTTCCCCATCTTTACACACCTCATGATGGTAGTTTTCTGCTACTTTTATCAAATTGTTATGATCGGGTTCTTTTATTTTAGCTATCTGAGTTTGTATTTCCGGGGCGTCCTGCATGTAATAACTCAATATCCCGATATGTTTCTTTGATTTAGACAACAAGGTTTTGTCATCGATCGTTATGATTTTTTCGTCATAAGGTATTTCAGCAATTGACATATCTCCTTTATCAATATAATAATGATTGCCTCCCTTGTCTCTCAGATAATAGATGTTTACTTGCCCTTTTATCAGGAATTCGAGAAACATGACTTTACCGGCGACTTCTTTTGATATGAAATACTTGCTGTCGATAAATCTGTATGCAACGATATCTTTCGGAGAATATTCTGTAATATTATTTCCAGTTGGCTTGAACTTACAGATTTGACCCATTAATTTGTCTCCTCTGTAGTCGATTTGACCATATATGGTATCGTAGGAATTAGTTATTACGTATCCTGGCCTGAAATCCGTTTGTGCATACAAGGTGCTTGCTGACAGTACAAATAAAATGATTAATATTTTTTTGTACATAACTGGTGTGTTTACGGCTTTTGAGACTGGATTTTTAAAAAGATTACTTTTTGAGTGCATATTTATTAAACACCTATACTGCTCACGATATAGTTTTATGCATTTCAATTTGGAATTGCTTCGGCTAACGCTTACCAATGACAAATTTGCGGAAATCGCTGATTTTCAGACAATCTGTCATTGGTAAGCGCGAGGCACGAGCGATGAAGCAATCCTGTTTTGCACAAAACTTGACCGTGAAAGGTATAATTATCATTTAATCTCTTAAAAATTCCTGTAATTCCAAATATGTTGTCCACAACTTTTGATTGAGTGAACTGAGAATGCCTAATTCACCCCTTGAACGAGCTTTGGCGGCATATGTCTTGAACATCTTTTCAACGGGAGCTGAGGCAAAAGCGTTGCGAGCCATTTCCAATTCCTGGGCTGTAGGTTTTTTATCTAATTCTATGAAATCCATTTTCAATTTTGCAGCCGGTTGCATGGCAAGGTTGACCTCATGCAGCAGCAATTCAAATTCAATGGTATTTTTGAACCATTCAAATTCGTTTTTTTGCATGATGTTCTGAGTTTGAGGTAAAAGTGAATGGATGGTCGACAGGATTTTTTTTCTACACGCAAGGGCTTTTTCATTTAAAACGCCCCAGTTGGTGTTGAACATAAAATATTCGGGAGAAAGTCCATCCGTACCGTTGAGTTGTTCCGAATCCCACGAAACCAAATCTTTCAATAATGAACCAACGGCGTTTTTTCCAAAAGATTCTTCGATATATTGTTTGTATAAATCTTCTGTGTTTTTTGTACTTTCGGGGTGTTGCGCAAAATGACAGAAAGCCAGCCAGTTCCATTTTACCTCTTCCGTCCGCCAGTGAATGGCTAATATCCCGTTCAGGTTTTGTTGTGCCGCCAGTTGAACGTGTTCTTTCATTACGTTGACACGGGGTTGCAAATGCCACAACTGATGGTCGCCTTCGAGCCAAGGGATTGCCCATACTTTCCTGTTTTTAGCAATGTCGGCAAGGAATGCAACCTGTGAACCGGATCCTAATCCGGGATTCAGGCAACTAAAAATAATATCTTTCGAAAGCCCTCTGTCCAGACCTTTCATCAGTATTGGTAACTGGTTTCCGCCACCCCAGCCTCCTAAAATAATTTTTACTTCGGGAGCTTTCTTTTTCAGGTAATTTTCCGTCAATTCAAGATATTTCAGTGCCCAGACACCAATGAATTTCGACTTATCATCACTTGCCTCTCCGAAGAGGGATACGTGCTCCTTGTAATATGCACTGAAGCTACCATTGGAAAGAACTCTTTTTGTGTCTACACCCATGAAACAATGTTCGTTCAGCCACAGCCAGATATACTCAATTCCGGGATAGGTTTCAAGAATATTGTCAATAGCCGCATAATGCAAGGCGATGGCCGTTTCTTTTGTTGGGTCGGGTACCATATTGGCTTCACCCGGCCAGTAAAAGCCATTCAGGGAAAAATATTCCGGCGGGACTACTCCAAATTCAAAACCCATTGCCATCTGAATACCTCGTTTACGGGCCATTTGCTGTACTTTTCGCATCAATGCCTGCGATCGGTTATAATGCTCTTCCGGAGTTATCGATAAGATGGAACAGTCGCTTCCGTATGCAACCGCTTTTTGAGGCAATTTGAATTTTTCAGCAGTTTCAAAAGCAAAATCCTTTACTTCACGGGGCAGATATCCCCAACGGGCAGTTGTTGAGTTGTCGAAACAGGCAAACGGCACAATGTTCTTATATGATATCCGGATCATGGGCTCCACATAAGTAGCATAACGCTCACCACCTCCTGTATAATTATGAAATCCAATAAAATTAATGCCTTGTTTCGCACATTGGTCTAAATATTTTTCATAATCCTGCTCGTTCCATACACTCGGCCCCGAAAGGAAATTATGCCAGGGTAACACTCCTCGGATTTCGAAAGTATTTTTAGTTTGGGAAAACGAAGCTATCGAAATAAAAAATAAAGCAGCAAGCGGATAAAATAGTTTCATACCATGAAGATTGTTCAATAATGACAAAATAGCGAAGTTTATAAGATAAAGAAAATATTGATTTTTGTTAAATTTTCTACATCAATCGCGATTATAACAGTAACACAAATATAGTTGATAATTTGTAATAATAAAATTCCGATACCAACAATAATTCAATTACATACGATATGTTAGTACCTGTGTTTATTGTTGATATTTTTTTGTCTAACCGTGTGCGAAAACGGTATTGATATTGTGCATGCGTTTTCGCACACGGTTTAAACCATATTGTAGGTTTTTTATTAAATAGTTAGAGATAAATTGTCAGTAAGAATTCCGGTTACCGAAATCTTTCACTCAGTAATCGAATTTCCACCGAAGGCGAAATTTTTTCATACAAGATGTTGTAGACCGCATTTACAATAGGGAGATCAATATTATAGCGTTTATTGATTTCGTGCATGCAGGCGGTTGCATAATAACCTTCGGCCACCATGTTCATTTCTAATTGGGCCGATTTGACAGAATAACCTTTTCCGATCATTGCTCCAAAAGTACGATTGCGGCTGAATTGCGAATAACAGGTCACCAGCAGATCGCCAAGATAAGCCGATTGTTCAATCGTCCGATCTGCAGGGTAACTTTGTTCAATAAAACGCTTGATTTCGGCAAATCCGTTGGAAACCAATACTGCCAGGAAGTTGTCTCCGTAGCCCAAACCATGTACGATACCTGCACAAAGTGCCACAATGTTCTTGAGAATACCGCCATATTCAATGCCGTAAATATCAGACGAAATTACAGTCTTGATGTATCGGCAGTTGAGTTGTGCTGCCATCAGCTCGGCCATTTCACGACCTTTACAGGCTACTGTGAGATACGATAGACGTTCCAGAGCTACTTCTTCGGCATGTGTGGGGCCTGAAACAACACCAAACCGGTCGAACGGCAGGTCGAAACGTTGGTTGAAGTATTCACCCACCGTAATATTCTCGCCGGGAACAATGCCTTTAATAGCCGAAAAAACCATTTTTTCCGTAAACTTGACAGACATACCTTCCGTAGTATCTTTCAGGAAAGCAGCAGGGACAACAAACAACAACATGTCCGATTGTTTTACCGCTTCATCAGCATTGTCGAAAATTTTTATTTTGTTTGTGTCTAGTTGGATCGACCCCATATACCTACAGTTGGTCTGGTATTTTGCAACGGATTCGCGTATTTCCGGTTCACGAATGTACCAATTAAGCTGTTTTACATTGTTGCAAAGTACCTTTACTAATGCTGTAGCCCAACTTCCGCTACCAATTACGGCGAGTGTCATTTTTATTTTCGATTTTTCAGTTTTATTACAACTTGAGAAATAACAAAAGGTATTAGATTATCATCCCCAATAATTATTTATATAATTAATTATTATTTAGATAAACTTTGTGTCTTCGTGCTTTTGTGGCCAAAAATAGTTATCACGAAGACTCAAAAGATTTATTCTAAAAGCCGATAATCACTTCTTGATAGCTTTATTAAATATCCTATGTCCTTATAATATATTAACAATAAATTATTTAGACAAATTTAAGGCTTCGACTAAACAATCGAGCGCACAACTCTGCCGCGATGCATCTGTTTGATCGAAAGGTCCTGCCCATACCCCGCCAAATTGGGCCGTATTCGGATTACGTCCGTTATTCCATATGGCCCCGGCATTTTTCAGAATAAACTCTTTATATTCTTCCTTTTGAGTTACCTGGTAGAGCAATGCCAAATGACGGATAAAGATACCTTTAAATTGCGACCCATCTGCGCCCATATTCGGTTCATTTTTTTCTTTCAGTATTCCTTGCTGATTGACCATTTTCGACATGGCCGCGTGCGCTATTTCTTCAGCCATTTGCAATGCCTGTTTATCGCCTTTGATCCGGTACAGTTCGCACATCACGGCAATCGGAACGCCCTGGTTGTATGTCCAATTTTGATTACGGTTAGGTTGGCAGTCTTTCAGCCCATCCTCTACCAGCCATGTTTCTTGATTGATCATTCCCGTATTGCGGAACCATTCCCAGACAAGGGTTCCCCATTGTAACGGTTTTTTACCGGCTAATTTTTTTCTGGGAGCTTCCTGGTGTAGCCGCAGTGCTGTCAGCATGAATAAACCATTGGCAATGGCATTTTTGTATTGTTGCGGTTTTTTCCAGTAGATACCTCCACCGCAGGTCTTGTCAAATCCGGTGGTCATATCTGTGAAAATAGTTTGTGCCATTTCTAAATATTTTTTCTGTCCGGTCAACCGGTAGGCATCTATCCAAGCCAAAGCCCACCAACCTTCATCGTCATAGTAATCATTCAGGAAGTTTTTCATCTGAATGTCGGGTTTACCATCTTTCCCGGGAACTACGAAATCCTTTTTGGCTTCAAATACCTGATCGATCAATTGAAAATACTGATCCGATTGAGTTACTGCAGAATAACGGACCAACATAGTGACGATATTGGCCGCATTCCACCAGTTGGTTGTTTCCCAGAGACATGTTTCGGGATTATACCATTTTTGTAACGTATTTAATCCTGCATCCACACGAGGTAACCACGGATTAGCGTGGGCGGCGAATGTTATTGAAAAAAATAGGACAACAAAAAAAATCTTTATCGTTGACAATGTTTTGATATTCATAAGGAAATTTTTATTTTAAATCTTCAAGATGCATTTCCAAGGCATCCATAATATTTTCTTTTACCTCGGCAATGGTCATACCCTGAGTAAAAATGGGAGGTAATTCTTTTAACTGACCGATCAAGAAACCATTTTGTTCCTTTTTGATTGCTAATTTAAGTTTCAAAAGATCACTTATTTAGGTAAACTATGCAATAGTCAATCCAAATAATCTATTCGTCGGATTATAGTCTACTGCCGACTATTACTATCCCTCCATCCAAACTTTCACCTCATCCATGGTCGGATTTTTCAATCCCAACTTGTTCTTTTTGTTGTACCCGTAAAGATCGTTGAACAGCTTGCCGGCTGAAGCGGTTTTGAGGCTTGCTATAGTTTGAAATCCTAATTTTTGCAATGGTTCTACCCATTCGGCAGGTATCCCCGCAGCGGCATAATCTTCGGCAGTGTCACGCTTAATCTTTTTTTCGGGTTTCATCTGCGGGAAAAACAAAACATCCTGTATGGATTGCTGGTTGGTCATCAACATCACCAGGCGATCGACGCCAATTCCCATACCCGATGTGGGCGGCATGCCATATTCGAGTGCGCGGACAAAATCCATATCAATAAACATGGCTTCATCATCACCTTTTTCGCTGAGTTTGAGTTGATCCTGGAAGCGTTCCAACTGGTCGATGGGATCGTTCAGTTCCGAGTAAGCGTTACAGAGCTCTTTCCCATTTACGAACAGTTCGAAGCGTTCTGTCAGCTCCGGGTTGGTACGGTGGCGTTTACATAAAGGCGACATTTCGATAGGATAGTCGATGATAAAAGTGGGCTGTACCAGGTGTTCCTCGCATTTCTCGCCGAAAATGGCATCGATCAGTTTACCCTTTCCCATGGTTTCATCCGTGGGGATGTTCATTTTTTGACAGGTTTCACGCAATTGTACTTCGTTCATGCCCGAAACATCCACCCCGGCATATTCCTTGATGGCTTGGAGCATCGGCAGACGGCGGAACGGGCGTTCAAAACGGATTTCCTTGTCGCCTGACTGTACCCGGGTGTTACCATGCAAAGCAGTCGCTACTCGGACAATCATCTCTTCCGTAAAATCCATCATCCAGTTGTAGTCTTTGTATGCTACATAAATTTCCAATACCGTAAATTCAGGATTGTGCGTACGGTCCATTCCCTCATTGCGAAAATTGCGGGAAAACTCGTACACCCCGTCGAATCCGCCAACAATCAGCCTTTTCAGATATAATTCGTTGGCGATGCGCAGGTATAAAGGTATATCAAGTGCATTATGGTGCGTGATGAACGGGCGCGCGGCTGCTCCTCCGGGAATAGGCTGTAATACGGGAGTATCCACTTCAATGTATCCCTTCGAATTGAAAAAATCACGCATCGCATTGATCACCCGGGTACGTTTCACAAACGTATCTTTCACCTGGGGATTTACCAGCAGGTCGACATAGCGCATCCGATAACGTTGTTCGGGGTCGGTGAATGCATCGAACACCTGCCCGTCTTTTTCTTTTACAATCGGCAGTACACGCAGCGATTTGCTGAGAACCGTCAGTTCTTTCACATGGATGGATGTTTCGCCCATCTGGGTGACGAACACAAAGCCTTTCACGCCGATAATGTCGCCGATATCCAACAGCCGTTTGAAAACAGTGTTGTACATGGTTTTATCTTCGTCCAGACACAAGTCGTCACGTTTGACATACAACTGTATGCGTCCGGTAGCGTCCTGTAATTCCATAAACGAAGCGCTGCCCATGATGCGGCGGCTCATGATACGTCCCGCAATACTGACATCCTGGTAGTTCCCGGCGTTGGGACTATAATGATCTAAAATATCCGTTACTGTCGTATTTACCGGGTATTCGGCTGCGGGGAAAGGTTCTATCCCTAACTTCCGCATTTCTGCAAGTGAATTCCTCCGAACAATCTCCTGCTCGCTTAAATCGTGCATTTTAAATTATTGTATTTTGTTGAATATGAGGAACCCATATTCAATTGTTAATGTGATCGGTATTTACTCCTTCGGTTTTTTCATGATGGCCCAGATGATAAACACAAAACCACCCACCACGATGATCGGCGCCAGTGTTATTCTTCGGAAACTGAATATTTCCGGATTGAACTCATTGGGATCGGGCGATTTGCCGCCAGCCATCAATATAAAGCCAATGACCAGGATAATCACCCCGATGGCTATATATTTGAAATTTTCTTTACCGATTGCAAAATCCGGTTCATTGGTCGCCGGTTTTGATGTTTTTTTATTTGCCATTTTTAAAATGTTTGATTTTTCGATTTTGGATTGGATTATCCGACCGGTAGTCGATTAATAATACAGTTTATCTGTTTTGATATTCAGATATTTGTTCACTGCAAAGTACGTGGAGATCCAGCTGAGGGTAATTCCTAATGTAAATACGATCAGGAACAATCCTCCGAGTATTTGCGTATCCTGTACACTGATGATATCTCCCACCTGACCTTGGGCCCAGTATAATGCCGCAACTAAAATACACATTGCGATCAGGGCGCTGTAGATGCCGTGCAATGCGCTTCGCCACAGGAACGGCTGCCTGATAAACTTGTTGGTGGCGCCGACCAATTGCATGGTACGTATGAGCAGGCGGCGCGAATAAACCGACAACCGGATGGTGTTGTTGATGAGCGATACAGCAATAATAAACAACAATGCGCTGAAAGCTAAAATAAAAAGGCTTATTTTTTCAATGTTATCGTTCAACATGTGGATCATGTTACGCTGGTACGACACTTCTTTCACTTCATCCAGCTTTTGGAGGCGGGTTTCAATATTCACAATGCTATCGTTATTGGCATACCGCGAATCCAATTTTATTTCTATTGATGCCGATAATGGGTTGTAACCCAGGAATCCGACAAAATCTTCCCCAAACTCTTCGGTAAATTCTTTGGCTGCGTCGTCCTTGGTCAGATACCGGGTGGAACGGACATAAGAAGCTGCATCTAAGTTTTTCTGCAAACGGTAGATATCTGCTTCTTTCACTTCATCTTTCAGAAAAACGGAAAAACCTACATTTTCCCGTACATATTTACTGATTCGATGGGCAGTCAACAGCAAAATACCGATAGTCCCCAACATGCACAACACCAGCGATATACTGATGATGGATGTGGCATACGAACTACGTAACCGCCTCTGGATGATCTTCGACTCTTTGTTTTTCATTTTAAGATGGTGAAGGCTGCAAAAATACGAATAATTTTTCAGTCGGCGGTAATATCTTGACCAATCGACGAAAATCGTTTAACATTCAATTATTTGACCAATGGAATACCAGATATTAAAATAATCTCTATATTTGGGCGCTAAATTAAGTTTTATGTCGATCAAACGGATCATTACAGTAGCTGTGCTTTTATTGGCCGGAGGTTTTTACACCTACGGGCAGAGGGATATGTTCCTGACCCAGCAATGGTTTTCGCGGGTCAACTTTAACCCTGCCGCCACAGGTAACAGTAACAATGTCGACATATTCCTTCTTAACCGTCAGCAATGGGCCGGATTTGACAATGCCCCGAAAACCAGCGTCCTCAATGCGCACAATTATTTCAGCAGCATTCAGTCGGGCCTGGGACTTAGCCTTGTATACGACCGCTTGGGTGTAAGCCATAAAACTGTTGATGCGGTATTGGCATATGCTTATCATTTTAACCTGGGAGAAGAGACTTTGCTGTCACTCGGCTTGTCGGGCGGTGTTATCAACGACAGTTGGGATCCGCACAATAATACAACCGATGTAGAAAACGATCCCGAACTGAATACCGAAAGGACGTCAAAGTTGAATCCGGATTTTGACGCCGGGGCGGAACTCAATACGCGTGGTCTGACAGTTGGGGCCTCGGTTACCCATATCACCGGTACGGGACAAGATAATGCCATAACCGGTAAACCCAGTCGTGAATACTATTCGTATCTCCGGTATCGTTTTCCATTGGGTAAAACATTTGAAATGGCGCCCGGTGTCATGTATCGCAATGCCAATCGCAACAATTTTTTCGATTTCAACCTTACGGCTTTTATGATGAAAAAGTATTGGGCTGGACTGTCTTTTCGTCCCGACAACGCTTTTGCCGTCATGCTTGGGTTGGAACTTGGCATGTTCCGGGTCGGATATGCTTACGACCGTTCGATCGGGCAGACCGCATCGCTGGCTGCCAATACGCACGAAATAATGCTTTCCGTACGTATCCGTAAACCCCAGCCAAACAGGTATACGCCTCGTTTCCTGAATTAAACGGGGTTGTCCTAATTTTGTAAATTAACTTTATTTATCATAAACCATAACAAATATCATAAACGACATGAAGAAAGATGCAGTAATAGGCATAGACATTGGAGGAACATTTACGAAGTTCGGAATTATCGACCGTATGGGTAATGTATTGATAGAAGGCTCGGTTGCAACAGACCAGACCGACGATATCAACGAATATCTTGCCAGTTTGTCGAAAGCGATTGACCAAACCTTGAAAGAAGTACAAGAATCAGTCATTATCAAAGGTATCGGTATAGGCGCTCCTAATGGAAATTACAGGAGCGGGAGTATTGAATTCGCTCCGAATCTGAAATGGGCGCACGGCAAAGTGGTGCACTTGGTAACATTGCTCCAGAAACATTACAATATGCCCATTGTTGTAACCAATGATGCCAATGCAGCTGCATTGGGAGAGATGATATACGGCGGCGCCAAGGGTATGAAGGATTTCATCCTGATCACTTTGGGAACCGGTTTAGGTAGCGGTCTCGTTGTGAATGGCGAACTGGTATACGGACACGATGGCTTTGCCGGTGAGTTGGGACATGTACGGGTGAAAGACAACGGGCGTGTGTGTGGTTGCGGACGCAGGGGATGTCTGGAGGCTTATGTGAGCGCTCCGGGTATCAAACGTACAGCTTTCGAATTGATGGCTGAATACAATGACCCCAGCGAATTGCGTAAGTATTCATTCGACGATCTGACATCCGAAATTATTTACAAAGCGGCTACCCGTGGCGATTTTATCGCATTGAAGGCTTTCGAAGTAACCGGAGAAACATTGGGTGTCAAGCTGGCCGATGCTGTGGCGCACACTTCACCCGAAAAGATTTTCCTGTTCGGCGGATTGGCCAAATCGGGCGATTATATCCTCAAACCGACACGTGAAAGTTTCGAAAAGAGTTTGCTCAAGATTTACCAGGGTAAAATACCCATCGTGTTGTCGTCGCTTGCCGAAGGCAACGTTGCGATCTTAGGCGCCAGTGCTCTTATCTGGCAGGAGCTCAATCAAAATTAAAGGTTAATAGTTAATAATTGTGAATGGAGATCCCCGGGTTTTTATGCCCGGGGATTTTTGTTGGTATCAACTGGCATTTGAAATGACTGTGCTGTTCTATGCTGTGCTGATCTTTATTTCGCTGGTTTGATGTATAATCCGGCAATAGTTCCATCCTTATTAAAAGTTATTTGCAGATTCAATGCTTCTTTTTCGAATGAAAGCGGGACTATTACTACGGTCATGTTATCCTTATGGGGAAATTCTTTGATGTTGTTGAAATCAGCTTTCTGAAAGGCGCCAAAGACCATTGTCAATTGTAACCATACCATTTTCAAGCCGCTGGCCGGTAATCCTTTTTTCATAGTTGCATCGAAATAAACCGTGATGGCATCGAAATCGCCACGTTCGAAAGCATGTATCACTTTTTCCGTTTTTTTGCGAATAGTTAATGAGTCAGTAACAATCACGGCGCTTTCATTCATATTTATTTCAGGGGTATTATTGGAAACCGGTGAATTGAAAAACAGGTAACTCATCAGGAAATAATAAATGATCAGTAACAACACTTCTGCTATGATGAAAGCGCCAATGAAGGTAATAATCCCACGGCTGCCCTTCATATGACATGATACCGAAAATGCATTGTACATCAAGGCAATTACCCATATCGCGGTAGGGATATAGATAAGGGTCATGATGATCACACGCGGGATATCATAAAGACTTGCAGGGGCAATGGGTAAGAAATAAATGATCACCATGAGCAGCAAGGGTGCACAAGCTAACGATGTAGTCCCCGCTACATCAATCACCCGTATTTTTGTTTTGGAAAAGCAAACGCCTGCCAACCATAAAATAAGGAACGGAATGAACCAATTGAGTGTCTGAGATACTATCGCCTGGACAAAGTTGTGTTTGATCGGTCCCACTTGCATTGTCCCGGTAAAAAAGATACTGTTCATGCTACCGAATAATGCCGTAAGCGCTATAATGATAACGCCAATGACCAATGCCTGCCACCCGGCAATGCGTTCGAACGGATTAATCAAATATTTTATTTTCATGTTTTTTAGTTATAACTGATGAATGATGAGGGTGAAGAATAAAGAGGATAACAACAGCGTACAATTCTTAATTTTTAATTTTTGAAATCCAGTCGGCCAGGTCTTTCAAAACCAAGGGCGAAAAGGTTTGCTCGATGGATGCATATTCGGCCGGTGAGCCGGTGGTACATTCCTGAAACAGATGGTTCAGACCGGGATATTCTTTGGTGGTTACCTTTTTATTGCCTCCTTTTTGCAGGGCATTCCGGATGGCTGGCAGGTTTATTTTTGCAGGAACCTGTAAATCCTTGCTTCCGTTGACGGCCAGTACCGGACATTTTACCCGTTCGAGTGCGGGCGCAGGGTCGTAGCGGAGGAAATATTGCATCCACGGGCTCGACATGCTTGCTGCAAACTGATTGATATAATTGTCGGTACTCATTCCTTCGGGTACTATCGTGGCAATATCGTTTTGCAGATTCGTCGTCATAAAACCGGTTATTTCCTGTTGTGAAACAGGCTCTTTTGCCCTGACAATCATATCGAAGATTTGCGAATTTATTTTGCAGGTTTCTACAACTTTGTCTTCCGGCATTCCCGAGGCTCTGTATACCAGATCTTCCTGCAGCAACAGCAACGAGTTGCCGCGTATCCCTGTGCCGGCCAGCATAACGATAAAACCAACATCTTTTGACCGGGCGGCAATCATTGGAGCGATTATCCCGCCTTCGCTGTGCCCTATCAATCCAATCTTGCGGGGATTGATTTCTTTGCGGGTTTTCAGCCAGGCGTCGGTGGCGAGGTCGGCAGTGGTAGCCGTACGGAAATCGCCGGTCGATTTTGCCGTACCGCGGTCGTCATAGCGTAGCACGGCAATTCCACGCCGGGTGAGGTAGTCGGCAATGACCAAGAATGGCTTGTGTCCCATGATTTCTTCATTTCTGTCCTGTGCTCCGCTTCCCGAGATCAATACCACAACCGTGAATTTGTTGCCCTTTTCGGGCAAGGTTAGTGTTCCGGCCAAAGTAACTCCTGCATTTTTGTTTTCGAAAGTAATGTCCTCGGACCGGTATGGATAAGGCGGTTTGGGTTCCTGTGGCCTGATAAGAGGTTTCACTTCAATTGGTGTTCTTTTCAGGGTCATCGGGAACGATACCCCGTTTTGCTTCAAGATTCCTGCAACAGAATCGGTTTTGAACTCGCCCTCGTACGTCAACCCGATATTGGGCACCGCCAGCGACAGCTTCGATCCGTCGAAACTGGTTGTTTTTACCGGTATTCCGGTAGCATTCTGATCCGGACTGTCCATGGTGGAACTGTAACCCTCGCTGTTTTTTTCGATATGGAAAACAATTCTCAAATTAATTCCCTGGACGCTCAAAACGCCGTTCCATTGTCCTGTGATGTCCTGGGCATACGCAAATGTGCCGGTGAATAAGATTGCAAATAGTATGGCAACTATTTTTTGAGGTTGATCAATATATAAGGCTTTCATGGTTGATAAGTTTTAAGATTTTCTTGTATTTTTTTGAATAATTGCCGTGTTTCGGCTGGATTTTTCCTATTGACGTAATAAATAATTCCTTCGCTATCAATAATCCTGATCACCGGGCTGATGCCATTGCGGATACTCAGGTGGGTTTTGTCACCATCGGTTGTCCTGAAACGTCCCCGGTGTAATTTGAAGAATGAAATACCACCGGTGCGAAGAGATATTGCTGGCATTTCGCGCCAGGCAATGGTGTCGGCCACATTTATTCCGGAAAACGGGACATTCATCCCAAATAATCCTTTTAGCCGGAATGTATTTGAATCGATTTCAACTTTAGGCTCTTTGTAAGCTAAGTAAGTGATAACCATTACGACAATAATGATTACTGCGGGTATCCATTTGCGCCATTGCCTTGCAGGTTTTTCCATGGGTTGATCATTGGCTACGGCCTGGCCGATTTGTTGGGCCGTACTATCAATCAGTTTCAGGTCGTCGGGTGCGATTACATATTTTTTCCGGCTGGTGACAACCAATGTCCAGTTGTCATAACGGCGGGTATATACAATTAGTTTCTTGTGCTTTAAAGTCTGATAATATCCAAACGAACCAAATAAACCTTCAGCGCCGAAGCTCCGGAACAATCCTTTTTTATCGGCAGGAGTCATCAGCCGGATTTCTTTAATATCTTGTATCGGGATGATGATATCTTTTACATGGCGTTTAATAATGAGGTCGGATCCGGTGAGGATATATTTATAAGGTGTACTGATAATACCTGAAACAAAAAAGCCCAAAAATATAGCAGAGATAATACCAAGAGTAACAGCCATATTTACATTGCTTGCTACGAGGTTACGATAAAATAACCATCCTAAAATAAAGGTGGGAAGCACGCAAACAATCAACGTCTGTATCAGACTTTTTCTGTCCAATGTCGAAGGACTGATAAATAAAATTCGCTCCATTTTTCGACTTTTAAATCAATGTTGTTCAGTTAATGACTCTGACAGGTGCGAATGTTTATTTTCCATTTTCAACTGTCATTTTTCCATTATTTAGATATCCCAATCCCAAAATCGCCACCACCCCTTTTTGTTGTTCACATTGATTTGTATGTTGGGATTAATGGTTTTCAGCGTTTCTAAAAACTCCTGTTCCTTGACAGGAGATATTACCGGAGTATAGCCATAACGATACCATTTGTAACCTTTTTTAAAGCGAAAGCGCAATCTTTTCAGTGACATCGCTGTTGCAAACGGATAGTATGTGCGCTCAACAGAGATGATCGCAGATATTAACATTCTGCTGAAAGGTTTGCCCATGAACCCCCACATATAATAAACTTGTATTTCACTGTCGGTCATCACATAATACAGGCTACGAAATTGAAAGAAACTACCTATGATGCAAACTCCGAGAACAACAAATAACACTAAATCACCGGTTAAATTTCCAATGTATGAGAACATACACAACATGAGTAGTGTAAAGAATACACTAACTCTCGATCTGTAAACTTTCCTTTTCATAGTTTTATTTTGTTTTGATTTCTTCCTTTTTTAATCGTTCAATGATGTCATCCAGCAAGTTACGAACAGTTGGATAACTTAAATTCAGGTATTTGGACATATCTTTGAGGCTTCCGCTACATTTGACAAAATGCAGGATGAATTGCTGGTCGTCGGGCGATAAGCGGGCCAACGCCGGTAATTCATATAAACCGGATACTTCGGTCTGGCAATTTTCACATTTCAGGTTTTTTACTTTGAGTTGTGATTGACAACTCGGACAAATACACGGTAACATGATATTTTTTTCACAAAGATAAGGTAAATTTTAATAAAGTTAAAAATATTTTTAATAAAATTAAATATTTATTTCGATTTTTAGAAAAATATAGTGCGTTAGAAATAAAGACAAAATAACTTACTCATTTGACAGGATTAACATGATTTACAAGATGTAAATAATCCTGTAAATCATGTTAATCCTGTCAGAAAAAGATGGGGATGTTTTTTTGACATTGTCGCTTAGAAATGGTGGGTGACAAAATAAATCAATGCTTTATATGAAAAATTCATTTGGTTTGTTTGGAAAGATTTATATTTTTGAAGCGGAAAAATATTTTATTAATCATAGTTATACGGATATGTATTTGGCTTTTAGGGATCAAAACTTGAGAGGCTTTTTAATCACAAGAGTATTAGCCATATTCTTAGGCGTATAATTTTAAATCGCTATTATATTATGTTTAAAGGACATCCCAAGGGACTTTTCGTTGCATTCTTTACCAACATGGGTGAGCGTTTCGGTTTTTATACCATGATGGCTATCCTGGTATTGTTTCTCCAGGCACGTTACGGACTCACTACCGAAGCAGCAGGAAATTATTACAGTTGGTTCTATTATGCCATATATGCTTTGGCGCTCATTGGCGGTATGCTGGCCGACTGGAGTAAAAAATACAAAGCGGTTATTTTCGCCGGCCAGATCATCATGTTTGCCGGTTATTGTATTATTGCCATTCCGGGCATGTCGCTATACGGAACATTGGCAGCCTTGTTCATCATAGCTTTTGGAAACGGTTTGTTCAAGGGCAATCTTCAGGCAGTTGTCGGACAATTATATGACAATGAGAAATATGCCAAGATCCGCGACAATGCCTTTATGATTTTCTATATGGGGATCAATGTCGGAGCATTCTTTGCACCTTTCGTGGCGACAGGAATCCGTAACTGGTGGCTGAGGAGTAACGGGTTCGAACATGACGGCAGCCTTCCGGCTTTGTGTCATCACTTTATCGATGGCAAACTACCGGATACCTCACAATTACAGAATTTGGCCGATAAGGTAAGCGGACAGTCCGTAGCCGATCTGACGGCTTTCGCACATCAATATCTGGATGTTTTTTCGAAGGGATATAATTATGCTTTTGCCATAGCTGCCGGCGCCATGATTGTTTCGTTAGTTATCTATCTTGTTTTCAACAAATCGCTACCTGCAGTTGAAAAAAAGGCAAAAACTAAAAATGTATCAACTGATAAAGCCCTTAAGGCTGGCAATAATGTGGTGGCATTGTTGATTTCGCTGGGTTTGATTTTTGTGATTGCCTTGCTTTTCTATTTCGCAATGGGCGATTTTGCTTTGGGTGCAGCTATCGGACTGTTTGTCGGTTTTGTGTCCTTCATTTTCCAGATATCTACCAAGGACGAGCGTCCGCGGATCATGGCACTGACCTTGGTTTTTGTAGTAGTGGTTTTCTTCTGGATGTCATTCCACCAGAACGGTCTGACATTGACATATTTTGCACGTGACTACACGGCTAAAGTTGTTTCGCCGTTCACCAGCCTGTTTTTCAATCTTAATTCGCTGCTTTGTGTGATTGGTACTGTTTCGGGGCTTGTGTTGATGTTTGGTAAGCGAAATAAGGTCTTAACCAAAGGAATCGGATTGGCGATGTTTGTTGTTTTCGGCTATTTGTGTTATCATTTCATCGCAGGAGCCGAACCTTTGAATTCTATCAATCCTGAAATATTCCAGGCATTCAATCCCTTGTTCATTGTCGCATTGACACCATTGGTAATGGGCGTGTTCGACTGGTTGCGCAGTAAAGACAAAGAACCTTCGACACCCCGGAAAATCGGTATCGGAATGATCATTGCAGCCGCAGGCTTTGTGATTGTATTGATTGGTTCCACCGGGTTGATCTCACCCAAGGATTTAGTTAGTGCAGATATTCCGGAAGATATGCGTGTTTCGCCTTACTGGTTGATGAGTAGTTATTTGATTCTGACTATTGCAGAGTTGTTCCTCAGCCCAATGGGCTTGTCATTTGTTTCGAAAGTCGCTCCTGTCCGTTTCCAGGGTTTGATGCAGGGCGGCTGGTTATTGGCGACGGCTACCGGTAATAAGTTACTCTTCATCGGGAGTTTTATGTGGGGTAGGATAGATTTGTATATGCTTTGGGCGATATTTGTCATTTGTTGTATCGTATCGGCGATTTTCATCTTCTCCATCATGAAACGTCTCGAAAAAGCGACTAACGGATAAAGTAGTGACGAGTGACAGACGACGAGTGACAAGGATTTCAAAACCACCCGTCACCCGTCACCCGTCACTTGTTTTGTTATGAATAAAATCCGTATTTCAGCCATATCCTATCTCAATTCCTTACCGTTTGCCTGGTGTCTGGAGCATTCGGCTATCATGAACGAGATAGAACTCTCTTATGACATTCCATCGCAATGTGCCGATAAATTGTTGTCTGACAAAGCCGACATCGGGTTAATCCCTATTGTCGAGACACTGCGTATGCCAGAGCATCATATCGTATCCCGTTTGTGTATCGGGGCCGAAAATGCAGTAAAGACGGTTGTTTTGGCAAGTGAAGTGCCGTTAACCGGAATATCGACGATTTTCCTGGATCATCATTCACGTACTTCTGTTGCGTTGGCTAAGGTACTGGCTGCAAATTATTGGCATATCTCACCCCGGTGGGAACATTTTCCGGGTGATATTACCAACTATCTGAGGAACGGACAATCGGCGGCAGTAGTGATCGGCGACAAAGCTTTTGGATTACAATCGTCTTATATTTATGACCTTGCCATTGAATGGAGAAAATTTACCGGCCTGCCTTTTGTTTTTGCCTGCTGGGTGGCCAACAAGTCTCTTGACGAAGGCTTTATCAAACGTTTTGAGGAGGCGATGGAACCTCTGCAGGGTGGTATGGGGCCGATTGTGGATTATTACAGGGACAGGGCGCCAAAAGGTGTCGATCTGCTTGATTATTGGACCAATAATATCAGTTATCCGTTGACTGCTGATAAACGTCAAGGTTTGGATTTATTTCTCAGGTATGCCAAAACCGTTATCAATAACGATTAAGATCGGGGTAAAAGTAAATAATTGTCTGGTAATGCGCTTGGAGAATGAGGCTACATATCTTTTTTCGGCAGAATTACCTGTGGCGAGCTAAGGGTAAGCATGATTTACAGCTTGAAGGTTTTAATTTATGGTGATATCAATGTAGTGTCCTGTCAGTTAATATCAAATAACATTAACTGGGCGGGACAGTAGTAGCTACAAAGGTCCCCAAAACTTAGTGTCTTTGTGCCTTCGTGGCAAAATAGAATACAAATGTATTTCATCGATAATTTTATATCCTATTACGCAGCGGGCAAACGGTTGATAACCAGAAATCAATATCTGATAAAGATTTTCAGGCAACAAAAGGAGATGAATACGATGAAACTTGCCGGTTTCATAACCAAAAATTGTTTTACATTTGCCTTTTCAATTTTGTCTGAATTATTTAAGAATATATGATTGATTACAAGCGACTTTGTATGCAAACCTGTGATATTGCAAAACAGGCAGGTGATTTTATCCGCAATGAAGTGATTACATTTTCTGCCAAAAATATCGAGGTGAAAGGGATGCATAATTTTGTGTCGTATGTGGATAAAAGTGCGGAAAAACTGATTGTCGAACAGTTACAAAAGATTTTGCCCGAAGCCGGATTTATCGCCGAAGAAGGTACCAATACCACGCAGGGTGAACATTTCAATTGGGTAATTGATCCTCTGGACGGGACTACGAATTTTATCCACGGGTTACCTCCTTACGCTGTAAGTATTGGCTTATTGGAGGATAATCGTCCTGTATTGGGCGTAGTATACGAAGTGTCGCTTAACGAATGTTTTTATGCATGGAAGGATGGTGCGGCATATCTCAATGGCCAGGAAATCCATGTGTCGGACAAACCTGCTGTGAAAGATGCTCTTGTGGCAACAGGTTTCCCATATTATGATTACCATCTGATGCGTCCTTATATTGATTGCCTGGAATATCTCCTGAAAAACTCTCATGGGGTAAGACGATTGGGCTCGGCGGCAACCGATCTGGCCTATGTCGCCTGCGGACGTTTCGAAGCTTTTTACGAATACAGTTTGAGTCCCTGGGATGTGGTAGGCGGTGCGTTTATCCTGCAACAGGCCGGTGGGCGGGTAAGCGATTTTTCGGGTGGCGATAATTATATTTACGGGAAGGAACTAGTGGCTGCCAATGCGCTTATTTTTGACGAGTTTCTTGAGGTGGTGCAAAAACATTTGAAATAACAGATAAATATAGATGAAGAAGATCGCATTAGTGACCGGAGCGACGTCCGGGATTGGTAAAGCCACTGCTGAAATATTGGCAAAAAATGGCTATAACCTGATTATTACCGGTCGCCGTAAGGAATTGCTTGATGAATTAAGAGGCGAATTAGGCGTAAAGTATAAATGTGATGTGCTGGCGCTGAATTTTGATATACGCAATCGCAAACAGACCGAACATGCCATCGATGGTTTATCCGCCCAGTGGAAAAAAATTGCCGTATTGGTGAATAACGCCGGTTTGGCGGCAGGGTTGAGTCTCATTCAGAACGGTTCGGTGGAAGACTGGGATCAGATGATCGATACCAACATCAAAGGTTTGCTGTATATCAGCCGTAAAGTGATGCCACTCATGATTGAAGCAGGAAAAGGACATATCGTCAATCTATCTTCCATTGCTGCAAAAGAAGTGTACGAAAGTGGAAATGTATATTGTGCCTCCAAACATGCGGTAGATGCTTTAACCAAGGGAATGCGTATTGATTTGCTGAAACATAATATTAAGGTTACGTCCGTTGCGCCGGGTATGGTTGATACCGAGTTTTCGACGGTTCGATTCAAGGGCGACAAGGCACGTGCCGACAAAGTATATGAAGGCCTCGTTCCGTTGGATGCGAATGATGTGGCCGACGCCATCTGGTATGCCGTTTCCCGTCCGGCTCATGTCAATATCAACGACATCTTGATCATGCCTACGGCACAGGCTAATGCCACCTTGACCAACAGGAAAACCTCATGATATTGTCGTGTGGATGTAAAAATGTCTAATTTCTAAAAAGTCGAATGTACTCAAGTCAATATTTGTTTGACTTCACGTCGAAGGTTTTACAGAAAATGGGGTTTTCGGAAGAAGACTCCATCCAGTGTGCCGGGGTATTTCTGGCAGCCGAATTGCGTGGCATATCTACGCACGGGGTGATACGTCTTTCGGATTACTTTAAACTTTGGGAAGCCGGGCGTATCAATGTGAAACCGGATATTCGTGTCGTACATGAAAGCCCGAGTACCGCTGTCATCGATGGCGATGGCACCATAGGTATGTTGCCCGCATGCAAGGGAATGCAGATGGCGATTGCGAAGGCGAAAGTGGCCGGTACCGGATGGGTGTCGGTACGTAACTCATCCAATTTCGGTATTGCCGGGTATTATGCCATGATGGCTTTGGAACACGATATGATCGGTTTTTCCTGTACCAATGCCAGTCCGTTGGTGGCCCCTACTTTTTCGGCAATTCCTATGTTGGGGACCAATCCCATAGCTATAGCTGTTCCTGCGGGAACGCAACCGCCGTTTGTTGCCGATTTTGCAACAACGCCGGTTACCCGTGGTAAATTCACGATTGCCGCCAAAAAAGGTGAAAAACTGGCATTTGGTTATGCGCAGGATGCCGAAGGTAATCCTACCGACGATCCCACAGCCATTGAACATGGCGGTTCGATGCTGCCGTTGGGAGGCGATCGCGAACATGGCAGTCATAAAGGATATTGCCTGGGAGCAACAGTCGATATTCTTGCTGCCGTATTGTCGGGCGCTAATTTCGGACCGTTTGTACCACCCATGATGTCGTATTTACCTTTGTTGGAGCAAAAATCGGGCGAAGGATGGGGGCATTTTTTCGGAGCCATGCGTGTAGATGCATTCATGTCGACCGAAGAATTTAAAACCCGGATGGACAAGTGGATCGAAGTCATGCGCAATGGCAAGCCGGCAAAGGGGCACGATAAAGTCTTGATACCGGGTGATCCGGAACGCGAGAATGAGGTACGCATAACACGTGAAGGAATTTGTTTGCTTCCACAGGTTATTGCCGATATGAAGGAAATTGCAGGAAAAATGGGCATAGATTTTGAATATAATGTAACATTATAGTGCATAAATACGTAAAATAATTTGTTAGTTAAAAAGTTGTTTTATAGTTTTACTGTTTAAAATTTGTGTTCATGAAGAAAGTATGTATTATTTTAGCATTTTGTTTATTGAGCGGTGTAATCATGTCATCTTGCCGGAGTAGTCAGGCCTGTCCCGCCTATCGCTCGGTGACGATGGTAGAACAACCTGCAGATGACGCCCAACTAGGCTGATTCGAAGGTGTTGTTTCGAGTGATTTGTTTTAATGTTAACCAAACTTATACTACCGGCCAAATAAGCAGATGTACCATTTTTTTCCAGAGTGAAGAAATCAATTGTTGTTCTCTTTTGCTTAGTCAATTGTTTTCTTACGGTGTACGCCCAAGGCGAGATAGATGTCCAGCCGAAGGTGTTTTACCGTAACGAATGGTCTGTGGCTTTTATGCTCAACTCTAACGGATGGGGAGGAAATTATCGCTACGGGAAACGGATCGATGCGCTTAACAAGCGTCTTTTCGAGATCGATTTCGCCTATATGAAACATCCCAAAGAATATAGGACTTATTCAAATACCACGTCGGGGTCTAAATTTGTTAACGGGAAGAAAAACCTTGCTTTTGATTTCCGTTTTGCATACGGACGTCAGCACGAGATGTTCCGTAAACACGATGTGGGAGGAATAGCCATCAGGTATTTTTATAATTTCGGGCCTTCAGTGGCATTGCTTAAACCGATGTATTATTGGATCGGGAAGCCAACCACTCCATCCCAACCGGGCGAACCTTCATACATCATAGAAGAACCCAAACCTGAAAAATTTAATTCGGAATGGTCCGCCAACAACGTTTATATACTTAGTCGAGCCTCTTTTTTCAAAGGTTTCAATGAATTAGGCGTGGTGCCGGGAGCCTTTGTGAAATTTGGCTTTAATTTCGAATACAGCAAACAGGACCGGATTATCCATGCGCTGGAAGCCGGAGTCATTGCCGAAGGCTTTGTGAAACGCCTTGAAATAATGGATTTTACTAATCCGCCGGATCCCAATAATGTGGCGAAAAACCAGCAAGTATTTATCACATTGTTTGTCAGCTACAGGTTTGGACGGATTGTCGATCCGTATGAAGTAAAGAAGAAGCGGGAACGGTCAAAAGAAATCAGTTACTGAGTAATTGATAGTTGAAAATTGAGAATTGAAAATGAGCGTGAGACGCATTAAGTCAATATTATGCATCAAAGTGAAAATGCCGATTATTTATAGCAAATACTTAACGAACAGTATTTTGTCTGTGAAATAAAATCCAAAAATCATGAATGGCCGTAAAAAAGAGACTGATTTACTCCGCACCAGTAAAAAATCTATCTTATTTAACAAGAGAGAATTAAAAGCAATAGATAATTATTGCAAGAAATATGCGATAAACAATCGGTCGAAATTCATGCGTGAAGCAATTATCACATCCATACTGAAAAAATTTGATGATGATTATCCTACACTTTTTTAGTGTTATATTTGCCCCTTGCAAAGACAAGTGATACTTGATTTTGCAACGATCGGTGCACTTTTTTACCCATTAATGTACATAATTATTTGAATGTGATGAAAAAACAAGATTTTATTTTTATTGTTTGCTGTCTGGCATTTTTTGCCCTTTTCTTTGTTATAGAACCGCTTAGGAATTGGTTTTTGACATATAGCGCCTTTAAGGATTGGCATGCCATGCTGATGGCTTTCCTCAAATTTGGCGTTTTGGCTACTTTAGGTGAGTCCATTGGGTTACGCATACAGAAAGGCGTATACAATTATCCCGGATTCGGTTTGTTGCCGCGGGCAGTAGTTTGGGGTGTGCTGGGAATGATGATCAGTGCGGCCATGACGATATTTGCAGCAGGAACACCGGCTTTTCTTGCCAACTTGGGAGTTAATATCAGTTCGCAGGCTTTTGCAACACGTCTTTTGATTGCATTCAGCATCAGCGTAACCATGAATATGGTTTTTGCTCCGGTTTTCATGACGTTGCATAAAGTAACGGATACCCATATCATGAACAACGGCGGTACTTTGCGGGGCTTGTTTACCCCGATCCCTTTCAAGGAAATATTCACCCACCTCAATTGGGGAGTATTATACGGTTTTGTATTTAAAAAGACCATTCCCCTGTTCTGGGTACCTGCACATACCATCACCTTCATGCTTCCTCCGCAGTGGCGTGTCCTGTTCGCTGCGTTTCTGGGCGTTGTGTTGGGCGTTTTGTTGTCCATCGGTGCGATTATGGGACAAAAAAAATAAGATAAACAGATGGTTTCTGTTTTTTCCATTGGCTGATTAAGGGATAATTTATTCCTATCCTCCGCTGACAGGGTCTATCGACCACTGTCAGGGAACGCGTAACCCTGTCAGCGGTCTTGACCCTGACAGTGGTGAAAATATATATCTATAATGAGGCACAAAGGAAACCTTAGTGTTTTGGCGCTTTTGTGGCAAATACAATAGAAATGGCCTGATATATGTAGGTGAAAATTAAAGAAACCTTTTCTTTTTTTTAGACGTATAATAAAGTTACATTGTCTCCTTCTCTCCAAAGAGGAGGAGACTTTTTAAATCAAACATATAAATGTCAGATACTCCAATTCCCCGTAATGTTGTAGACCAAGCCAAAAAAGATTGTGGCGTGGCCGATATAGGTAAAGCGTCGATTCGCGAAGTGGTTCGCTTGGTTCATAACATCGAAAAAGAGACCGGTTTACAATACATCAAAATGGAGATGGGCGTTCCGGGATTGCCTGCCGCCTCTGTCGGGCTTGATGCACAAGTAGAAGCGCTGCGGAACGGTGTGGCTTCCATCTATCCTTCCATTGAAGGAATAGGCAGTTTAAAAAAAGAAGCATCGCGTTTTGCAAAATTATTCCTGAATATTGATATCAATCCTTCGGGTTGTGTCCCCACGGTGGGTTCAATGCAGGGAAGTCTCACCGCGTTTATGGTGAACAGCCGTTGTACGGCAGGTAAGGAATATACATTGTTTATCGATCCCGGATTCCCGGTTCAGAAGCAGCAACATCATGTTTTGGGATTGAAGTACAAGACGTTCGATGTATATAATTACCGGGGTAAAAAACTCCGTGCAAAGCTCGAAGAATACCTTCGCCAAGGCGATGTACATACCATTGTATATTCGAACCCCAACAATCCTTCATGGATTTGCCTGTCGGAAAATGAATTGCGTATTATTGGCGAACTGGCCAATCAGTACGATGTGATTGTAATGGAGGATCTGGCCTATTTTGGTATGGATTTCCGCCACGATTATTCCCAACCGGGAAAACCGCCCTACCAGCCGTCTGTAGCGCATTATACAGATAATTACATATTGCTTTTTTCCGGTTCGAAGGTGTTCAGTTATGCCGGAGAACGTATCGCCCTGATGATGATTGGCGATAAATTGTTTACCCGGCAATATCCCGACCTGAAGCGTAATTATGCGTCGGCCAATTTTGGCCATGCGGCCGTATACGGGGCTTTGTATGCTATTTCTTCCGGAACCAATCATTCCGTTCAATATGCACTTGCGGCGATGCTGAAAGCTGCCAATGACGGTACTTTCGATTTTATCGGGCAAGTGAAGGAATATGGTTATAAGGCCAAGACGATGAAAGATTTGTTTATCCGTTACGGGTTCCAAATCGTATATGACCAGGACGAAGGCGAACCGTTGGCCGATGGTTTTTATTTTACGATTTCATATCCCGGTTTTTCAGGTAGTGAATTGCTGGGTGAATTATTGTATTATGGTATTAGCGCTATTGCATTGGATATTACCGGGAGTGAACGGACTGAGGGACTTCGGGCTTGCGTGTCGCAAACACAGCCATCGCAATTTGCCGATCTGGAAGCACGGTTGGCAGCTTTTCAGAAAGATCACAACAGGTGAATTGACAGTTAAAATTGAAAATTGAAAATGAGAGCAAATAACATTCAATCAACGTTATGTATTAAAGTAGAAACGTCGATTATTTATAAACAAATAGTTAGAAAGTTTTTAGCAGGGATGCTGGTGATTACCGGCATTGCCATGCAGGTGGTTGGGCAAAAACCCGGTACTTGTCCTGAGAATCTCTCGCAAGTGAAAAATGTCATCATGATGATCCCGGATGGAACAAGCACATCCGTGTTGTCGCTAGCCCGTTGGTATCAAAGCGCTAATAGTAATGAGCTGATCTGGCTCAATGTTGACGAATTGGTCACAGGATTGGTAAAAACCCATTGTTCCGATGCGCCTATCGGCGATTCGGCGCCTACCGGGAGTACTTATGCTACCGGTATGGCATCACAAGAAGGTTATGTTGCCACTTATCCCCAGAAAACGCCGAATGATATCGTCCCTGTTGATGCTTCGTTGGCAAACATGCCGGCGATGACGATACTCGAGGCTGCCAAACTGAAAGGAATGGCAACGGGGTTGGCTGTCACTTGTTATTTTTCCCATGCCACGCCGGCCGACTTTTCGGCACATAGCTACAACCGCAGCCGGAATGACTGGTTGGTTCCCCAGATGGTATATAATAGCATCGATGTGGTCTTCGGGGGTGGGACGGATTATCTCGTACCCGGATACCGTCAATATCTTGCCCAAAACGGATGGGATGTTATTATTGATGATTATCCGAAATTTACTTCTTATTCGGGAAAGAAGGTTTGGGGGCTGTTTGCTAAAAAAGAATTGCCATACGATATTGATCGCGACCCGGCCACAACTCCTTCCTTGGCTGAGATGACCAAAAAAGCTATTGAGGTACTGTCGAAAAACGAAAATGGTTTTTTCCTGATGGTGGAAGGCAGCAAGGTCGACTGGGCCGCACATGACAATGATGCCGTGGGCGTCGTTACCGATTTCATTGCATTTGACAAGGCGGTGAAAGAAGCGCTGGATTTTGCCCGGCAAGATGGCAATACAGCTATTGTTATTTGTCCCGACCATGGTAACAGCGCCATCAGTATGGGTAACGAAGCTTCGAATTCGGGATATGCCCAATTGAGTAAAAAGCAGTTGCTCAAGCCACTTATGTCCTGTAAATATACAGCCGAAGGTTTTACCATGCAGTTGCTTCAAAATAGATTTGATGCATCAGCCGTTCGTAAAATGTTTGCCGTCGATATGGGAATTGACGAGGTGTCGGAACCTGATATGTGGGCCATTGAGCAGGCTATGTCAAAGAAAAGCGCAAGCGCATTGCACGGCATTGTCATCAAAATGATGAAGACAAGGAATTTTATTGGTTTCACTACTACGGGACATACAGGCGAAGATGTATTCCTGGCCTGTTATCATCCGAAAGGCGAAACATTGAAAGGCGTGGTGATGAATACCGAAGTGAATAAGTATATGTGTAACCTGCTGGGAATAGAAAGTTTAGCCGACTCAACCCAAAAATATTTTGCAGGTCACAAAACCCTGTTTCCTTCCGACCAGTATGATATCAGTTGGGATAAATCCGGTGCGTTGCCGTCTATTACGGTGAAATCTAAGAAAACTAAAAAGACATTGACATTGAATGCATTCGAAAATAAAGCAGTCCTGGTAATTCCCGGAAAAAAGAAACAAACCCTGCAAATGAAAACGGTCGTTGTATATGTCGACCGGAATGAAGAGTTCTATTTATCCAGAAATTTGAGGAATTTTTTGCAATGAGTTAAGTCATTTTTGGTTGAATATTGAATAACTGAGTAACTGAATGATTGAATAACGGATCAAGTGCAAAAAGTTATTGGTATGAAATTCTTACATTATATTTATGCCCTGACGGGCAATCGTATATCTATTGATGTTGTTGTCCTACGGACAACTTAGCCTGCCCGGCTACGACATTCAGGCGGGCGCAAGTAATTTCCCGTTAGGGGAACAACATCAATAGAGCCGTACATGTAAGAAGAATTAAATTGCCCGTGAGGGCATCAACTTTATATTATCCTTCCTCCCCGCCGGTTTCTTCGTTATCGCCCTTCTTCTTGTTTTTCCCTTTGCGTTGGTCGATTGTTCGTTTATAGTATTCCACACGGACGTTCCATTCGCCGATAAATTTTTCGTACACGCTCCCATCCGGCAAAGCAACGGTAAATGCTTCGATCACCGACACGATTTTGCGGTATAAGGCATCCATTTCGGTGCGGATCAGGCGTACCTTTGTTATCTGTTGTAGGATTGCCGATTCGGAATAACGCTCGTTCATCACAGCGTCGAAATTCCGGTTTGCTTCGTCGAGTTTATCCACCCACTCGGCAACATGTATCAACTGTATGTCGCCATCGAGCTTACGCAGATCTTGCACCAGGTTGGTAATGGCAGCCGTTTCCTCGTTGTAAGGCCGCTCGCGGAGGTTGCCGTAATGGTCGGTAATGCGTTTGAGCCGTTTGGCCGCGTCCACATGTCCGGGGTCAAAATGGTAGAGATATGCCGCAATACAACGGGTGATGCCGCGGTGATAGTTATCGCGGATATTGTCCAGATCGGTGATCGAATCGGTAAGACCGCTTTTGCGGATCTGTTCCATTGCCTCGTCGAGTTGCTGCAGAAAGCTGAGAAATGTGACATACAACGTGCCGATGTTCTGATTGTCGACACCTGTTTGTTCCGCCAATGTTTTGAAGGCGGTAAAAAATTGAAAATGCTCTTCGTTGCGCAGGTATGGCAACGGGATTCTGATGATTGTCTTCATGGTACTGATGTATTAAAGGTTATGATTGCCGGTAGAGACGGGGCGCGCCCCGTCTCTACATTACGTTATTGATACTTTTTATCCTGCGGAGCAAGGTGGATATCCGATATTAAAGATGATAAGGCTTACCTTACCGGCGTCCGCGCTTTGACGGTAGCAGGGGCGTCTCCAGGCAAAACCGGGTTTACTTCGGCGAAAGCATGATCGCCTTTTTACGAGGCCTGGGTTGCTGCCGTTATAGCAAGGCTGTTTTCTACCGGGACAGGTGTGCTTTGACGAAAGCATGGCTAACTTTTTACGAAAATGAGGTTGCTTTGGCGAAAGTATGATGACTTTTTGTCGGAACAGATTTGCTTTGGCGAAAGCACGGTCACTACTTTTACTTAAAATAGGGCTCTAACCAATCCAATAAGGTAATAAGGTTTATTGATGGGTGGTGCTACTTTTACTACTAAGGTTTCTTTTAGAAATATGGCCAGCCTGAATGACAACATCGGGTAGGTTTTATCGGTTAAAAACCTTATTTTGGTAACTGACCTTAGTAGCATGGATGATTCTGCAAAAAACGACCTTATTACCTTATTTGTGAAAATTATTTGCGAACGATCTCTTATTTCGGTTATGATTTCTATTTCGTTGCCATTATTCCTTCGGCACAAATCAGTTGGTATTGGCTACTATAATATTCGCATAGCGGCTCCACACATTGGCGGTTTTGTATGCATTCAGGCTCGCGGCGGGTACTTTGATGGCTTTTAAGTTTAAGCTTGAACCGTATAAGATATGGTTAAGGTCTTGATAAGTTTGAGACATACTTGCCATAGGCAGAGAGGGAGGCGTTGCGGGTAACATAACGACCTCGGTGATTTTGCGATTGTATGCGAAGGCATTTTCCCCGATACTTGTTACTCCTTGCGGTATCGTGATGGTTTCAAACGAACAATACCAAAACGCACGTTCGTGAATCGTTTTAAGACTTACGGGCAGATTTACGGAAGATGTAAGCGGACATTCAACGAATGCATCTTTTCCGATACTTTCCACCCCTTCTTTAATGATAACGGAAACCAAGGATTTAGAGTACATAAATGCCCCGGTACTCAAATCTTTAATAGACCCGGGTATAGTTACGGATATTAAGCCGCTATGTGCAAATGCATCACCTTCGATGGTTTTTAATCCTTCGGGTAATGTCATGGAGAAGGCAGTGGCGGAACCGGTACCGCAATAACCGAAAGCATTGCTGTTAATGTTCGTAAGGCCCTCGGGAAGGACAAAAGGGCCAAGCCTGCTGCACCAATAAAACGCATATTTGCCGATGGTTTTTAAGCCGGATGGAAGATTTATGGATAGGAGGCGGTAACATCCTGAGAATACTCCGTAGTATACAATTGTACTATTTTGAACTTTTACATAACCATCGGGAATAATAGTGCCGGTACAGCCTTGCAAGTTTAAATCCACATATTTCTCACTTTTCACGGCAACCCCCAAATCGCCCCAGTTGTTATCCGCGTCAAGGTTTACGCTTTTCAGCCCGACTTTATAAGGTGTTTCCTCAGTATTGTCCGGTTGGCTTGCCAACCATGTTTTCAGTTCCGAAATGGAAGTAAATATCTTATAGCCTGCCGGATCTCCCATTCCGCCGGTAGTCCACCTGGCATACAATGTAAAATTGCTTGTTACGCTACTAACATCGTAGGGGAAAGAAAGCTTGCTGGTCAGCGCCGACTCCTTGTACCAACCGTCGAAAGTATTGCCTGTTTTAGCGGGGGACGGCAGGTTCGGCCAACGTTCCGCCTTTTACTACCTGCGTTGCATGGTTATCGCCCGACGCCGGCCATGCTCCACCGTTTAGTTCCCATGCCACCTGCCAGTATTCAACTTTGGCTTCCTCCTCCCATTTGGCTTGGAGTGTGATATTACCGTTTACCGGTGTGTTGAAGTTATAGGCGGTTGAGGTTCCGTTCAAATACCAGAAAAGAAATACGTAGCCGGTTTTGACGGGATTAGTATCCGGTGCGGTGGCCGGTTCCCCCGCTTTCACGCTTTGAGCGGAAGGGACGGGACTGCCTCCGTCGGCATCGAAGGTAACCGTGTAGGTGGTAACATCGTCTTCTTTGTCGTTGCAACCCGTATAAGCCAATATTGTCATCATGAGCAGTAGTATCATGATACATCCGGGGATATTTTTTCGATTTTTCGACTCAGTTGTTTTCATATCGTATAAATTAAAATTAATATATTTGCGCAAAAGTAAAGGATAGATTTTGTACATTTATCTCCACTTGTGGGGATATGTTACGTTTATCTTTGCAAAAAATGGAAAAGCTTGTCAATCAATAAGAAAATATGTTTGCAATAGCACAAAAAAGGCATTATATTTGTGTGTTATACCATTCACTGTCAAGTTTTGTGCAAAGTTAGATTGCTTCATCGCTCGTACCTCGCGATTACCAATGACAGATTTGCGTAAATCGCTGATTTTAAGACAATCTGTCATAGCCGCATTGTGCCACATTTTTGGGGTAGGCTCTCGCAATGACGAATGGTAGCGCGTCATTGCGAGGCGGCAGCCGAAGCAATCTCAAATTTGAATGCACAAAACTTGGCGGCGCGGAGTATAATCGTCAAAAACAAATTGTCATGACAGTAATAAGTAGTAAGGAATTTGCGATCAATCAAAAAAAATATTTTGATTTGGCCGTAAACGAGGAAGTTGTTATCAAAAGGGGAAAGAACAGGTATCGCCTTGAGCTCGAAGTACAATATCCGGAACAGGTAACTTTAGAACCCGATAATGATCTACGTAGAGCTATAACAGCTGAAGAATTAATAAAAAGAATCCAAACGGATAAACGTCGCAAATAACGCTACTTGCAAATGAAAGTGTTGTTTATACCGGAGGTACAGGATTTTTATTATGAACTTGAAATCATCCTTTTAGAAATGGATATTTCAGTTTTAAAGACACTGCCGACGAGTATGTCGTTGATTTATTTTTTGATATAAAGATTAACCTGCCACAAAAACGACATAGACCAGCACCCAATTATTACGACAAATACGGAAGAGGCATGTATTATGCTTCTTTTACAAAAAATAAACACACGACTTGGTACGCCTTTTTTACAAAATATAAGGAAAACGGGGAAACATTCTATCTGGTACGCTATATCGGGAACAATCATACAGAGGCACATCATTTGTAGTGGCTTTCCAAATCTTATGGCCATAAATTTTGCTATATCATTAAATTCGTAAGTAAAAAATTTGTGTATTAATAATTAATATATTTGCACAAAAGTAAAGGATAGATTTTGTACATTTATCCCCACTTGTGGGGACAAATGAGTTTTATGTTACGTTTATCTTTGCAAAAAAATGAAAAAGCTTAAATTGCAAACATGACAAGCGTACATATAGCGGACGACCACGCAATGGTGGTGGAATTATTGATCCCGGTCATCGACGATTCGGGCGTTGCCCGCGTTACGGGGTATTCGTTAAAACTGTCGGATTGCCGGAAGTCATTGGCGACGGATCTTCCAGATGTACTGTTGCTCGACATCAATATGACCGACGGCAACGGTATTGTGTTTTGCGCCGAAATGCATCAATTGTACCCGCAACTGAAAATCATCGCCCTGACCGGTCACAACGAACATTCAAGCGTGATTTTGATGCTGAAAAACGGCGCTTCGGGCTATATCGTGAAAAACGAAGCCGTGAATGAAGTGTTGGAAGCCATTCATGCGGTAACGAATGGCGAGATATACATCAGCAGGCAGATGGAGAAGGTAATGCGAAAAACGGTCAGACAGGCAGTAAGCCTCACCCCGCGCGAAAAACAGGTTTTGCAGATGATCGCCCAAGGGATGACCGATCCGCAAATTGCCGGACAATTAGAATTGGCTTTGTCAACCGTCCGTTCGTTTCACAAAAAGTTGAATCTGAAATTGGAAGCGTCCAATCCGGTAGAACTCGTTGCTAATGCCCGTAAAGAAGGATTGATCGATTGATCATTTGACTTTATATAAATTAGAATTTAATGTCATTACCTTCTGATCAGTCAAAAAGGTGTCTCCACTTCGTATGCTACGCAAACTGCGGTCGACATGACGGGAATGTGTCAAGTATATGGAGAGAGAAGAGTTTTAGGTGGCGAAGGTGTCTAAAATCCTTCTCCCTAGACCTTTCCCTTTGTACGATGCCGTCTTGTCGACCAAGTAAACGAGGTACGAGTTTACGCGTAGAGACATCTTTTTAGATAATTTATATAAACTCTATCCATTAAAATTATATTCGCTATGAAAAAAATAATTTTCCTGCTAATTTTCTTGTTACCGTCATTTCTCTTGTCGGCGCAAACGAATGTCGATTCGCTGGTGAATGTGCTGAATACGCAAAAACTGACATCTGATGAAAAATTCTCAATTTATAGTGATATTTGTTACTACTATCTCAGTTCTGATCCCCAAAAGGCCAAAATATTCTGTCAGGAGGCATTTTTTTTTGCAGAAAAAGAAAAGAATAAACCAATGATGGCTGGCTTTTGTGCATATATGGGTAATATACATAAATATGAAGGAGATAATATTCAAGCCCTTGAATATTATAATCAGGCCCTTGAATATGCAATAGAAGGGAAAGTAGACCATCAGACAGCTTTTGTGTATGGTAGTATGGCGAGTTTGTATCATTCGCAGGGGAAAACCGTAACTGCTATGGATTATTTCTTGAAAGCCTTGACCCTTTATGAGAAAGGGGAAACAGTCAACCATAAAAGACAACAGATGCTAATGCTAATCAATATCGGAGTGTTACATCGTGAATTGGAAAATCCGGATTTGGCGATTCAATTTTTTGAAAAAGTGGAAAAATTGGCGAAAGAATTAAACTATTCCGAAGGTATCATGCAGATTTATTTTAATCTCGGCGACATTTTTATGCAAAAAAAAGAATATGAAAAGGCATTAAGTTATGCAACAAAATCATTGGAACTTTCGCGTTCGTTTGGTAACAAAAGGTATGAATGCGGCAATTTGGGATTATTGTCAACTATTTATAAATCTGGCTTTAACGATTTGGCAAAAGCCGAAGAATATGCCAATGAAAATTTAGTTATTGCAAAACAAATGAATTTTCCCCAGTTGCTTAAAGGTGCATGGCATACGCTTGCCACCGTTTATTTTGAGCAGAAACGGTATGCTGAAAGTGAAGTTGCAGGCCTGACGGCTTGGGAGAGTGATTCTATCGGCTCGGATTTGGCTTATCAAATAAATTATTTCATAGGCATAGCCAATATGTATCTGGAGAATAAAGAAAAAGCGACTTATTATTTTCAGAAAAGTAAGGAAATTAGCAAAAAATCAGCAAATAATTCTTTTCAGAGTTTATTGCTTGACATGGAAACCAAATACGAAACAGAAAAGAAAGAGGCTCGCATTGACACGTTGGAAAAAGAGAAACAACTATATATGTGGCTTAGTGTTGCCGGTGGCGCCATTCTTTTATTGGCTCTTGGCATGCTGTTCTACCGCCACCGCTTGGCCTTGCAAAAGCGGAAAATGGCAGAACAACAAGTCAAGCAATTAGAGCAGGAGAAGGAATTGGTTGCCGCCCGTGCCGCTTTGGATGCGGAAAAAGCGGAGCGGGAAATCATTGCGCGCGATTTGCACGATGGGGTAGGCGCCATGCTCTCGGTGGTGAAAAACAACATGAATATTGTAAAGTCGCATTCAGTTATTGAAAACAAGGAAGTTGACCATTTCAACAAGGCTTTGGACAGTCTCGACAAATCCATCGCAGAACTGCGGCGCGTGGCACACCACATCATGCCTGCCGTCCTGATGGAAAAAGGGTTGTTTGTAGCGTTGGACGATTTCTGCCGCTCCATCCCCGAAGCGGAATTTCATTACACGGAACCGGAACACCGGTTCGATCCCGAGAAGGAATTGGTACTTTACCGGTGCGCTTATGAATTAGTGAGCAATGCCTTGCGTCATTCCGGGGCATCCCATATAGATGTTCATCTTAACATGGATGAAGAGACGGTTTACCTTTCGGTTGTGGACAACGGCAACGGCTTCGATCAGCAAACCGTCCCACAGGGAATGGGAATCAAAAACCTGCATACCCGCCTCTTTGCTTTTAGCGGCCACATGGAGATTTATTCCGAACCGGGAAAAGGCACGGAAGCGAATGTAGAGTTGAAAATATAAAGGAGAGTCACAAGAATTAATTAAGAATTAATGTCGTTTAGTTAAGGGATGTCTCCGGTTGCCCGACTCTGTCAGGCTGCGAAGCTGCTGACAGGGGTCATTTGAAGTATGACCGACATTACTTCCTGAAAATAATTATCATTTCACCGGAATGTCCCGCAAGCTGAAAACTTGTTCTCCCGCGAGGTCGATTTCCGCTTTCATCAGGTATGCGCCCGCTTTTTCCGGAATTTTAACTTCGATCGGAATCGTCAGCGCTTCGTAAGGCTTTACATTCGCTTCTTTTTTGTATGAGGATACGACTTTTCCGTCCGATAATATATCCAATCGAACTTCTTGTTTAAACGGGGTTTCCAAATCGTTGATCACGAATACCGGAACTTCGAGCTTTGCGTCGCGGGCATAATTTTTCTCCCATGTGTCGATCATCAAACCGACGGGCGAGAATGCAGGGCGAACGTATTTATAAAATGCCGGTTCGTAAGTCAACTTTTGTATGTTCGTGAAATGATCGGAAGTCTGTCCGCGGGGCTCGGAGGAACGAGAATAAGCCAAGCCGCAGAAATGCAATACTCCCGCCGCTTGACGATGCGCCCGCCAATATTCCGTCAATTCAGCCAAGCGACGACCGTATATTTCCAATCGTTGTTCCGAGGTCAGATTCTTACCGTTCCAAAGTACATCATACACCCGGTCGGTAAGCGTGGTGGTGGTTCCGTCGCGATTCAACCATATCCAACCGTATTCGTTGATAAGTAGCGGGTTGTCGAATGTTATACCGGCGTCTATTGCTTCTTTGGAGCGATGATCTTGCGCATCGTTGCCGGCGCGGCGAATTTCACCGAAAAATTCCTTTTTATAACCGATCCCGGGTTCTTTGTTGTTTTCGCTTGAGTATCTCTGATACAGATACGGATGCGATTCGCAAACATCCGTTTTCGCCACAGGTTCGCTCCAACCGTTTTCCCACGGACGATCTGAAAGATCGAGATCGCGAACCATCTTGATTGCTGCTCCCGTTTCGGAACTTCTCGACTCGTTTTGCCCGTCCCAAATTACCACACTTGGATGGTTCCAACGCTCGCGCATCCAAAGGCGGTATTCTCCGGCAAGGTGGGATGCTTTTACGGTAGGGATGATATCGCGGCTGAGCGTCCAATAAGGATATTCATCCTGCAACATGAATCCCATGCTGTCGCATATTTCGTACCACCGCTCGGGCGGGAAACCGATGCAATAACGTATCACGCTCCAGTGCATGTCTTTGAATCGTTGATGCAGTGTCACCGGCCATTGCTTATCCCACGGCAAAGTTCCGCGATCGGGATCTTCGAAGAAACGAAAAATACAAACATTCGTCCCGCGCATGTAATAAGGCTTTCCGTTAAGCAGGGCGATCTTCTTTTCCGGGTCGAAACGAAACGACCGCATTCCGAACTTCACGTGTTTGTCGTCGGCGCCCGTATCTAATGTCAATTCGTATAAGAACGGCGATTCGGGACTCCATAATTTTGCGCCTTTCATATCGATTTCGAAATCGGCTTTTACAAAACCTTTTTCCACGGTTATTTTCGGGGCTATTTTTCCCGATACAACGCTTATACCCGATGCCGTTTCCGAAACGTTATATATTAACTTTTTCAAGGAAGGTTTATCCGTTTCTATTTCGGCAACCACGCGCAGTTTCTCGTTGTCGATATCGGGCACACATTGGATGTTACGAATATAAGGTTTGTCGGAAAGTGTGATTTCCACATGATCGTATATGCCGGGGATGTATCTTATTTTTTCGAAATCGTTTCCGTTGGGAATGGTGTCGGGAAGCTGCGATTTGCAACCCACGCCGATGACAATTTCATTGGATTGGCCCGCCGGCAAAAGAAACGGCTTGATGTCGAAATACGAAGGCGTGAAACAGTAAGGATTTTCGCCGACAAACTTTCCGTTGACGTACACTTTGGTGTAGTATTTTGCTTTATAGATTTTGAGTTCGATTTTATCGAAATCGGTGTTTTTCAAATCGAATTTGCGTTTGTGCCAATACCATCCGTCGGGGTAGAGTGTACCGTCGGTATCGAGAGCGGGAACAGCCAAATCGACAAGTCCCGGAACGGGAGCAACTACCGGGAACGAACCGGGAAGCGTACCGTCGGTTTTGGCGATTTGCCATTCGCCGTCCAAACGCACGACTTGTCGTTTGGGTGCATCATTCTTACAAGAAGCCAAAAAGACCACAAATGAGCACAACAAGAAAAAAATACAAAATTTAATTTGCTTCATAATATTTGTTCTATGGTTAATGATCGAAGAGTATTCAAGCGTTTTTTATCAAACAATAATTGAGATCTTTTCAAGCCGCATGATTGCCCAACATTGCTGCCGCTATGAGCAATTTTGCGGAAGGACATCATGCAAATTTATCGATTTTTTCTTTCATCGTAATATTTGAAAGATAAGTAACAAATAAAAAATAAAATGGTCATTGCGACTGACCTATTAGGTTTTTGAAAACCTGATAGGTCTTATATCCAGACAAATTCTATCAGGTTTTCAAAACCTAACCCGGACAAGCCGGAACCAAAAAGGAAAAAGCATATCTTTGTATATGGACATATTGACCACCACCTATAAATCAGGCATCAGTTTCAGTATATCCTGTTACGACAGGTTGATACTGACAGGCAACCTTCCTG
>JAVBNI010000187.1:0-43269 GCA_031551645.1 Bacteroidales bacterium
ACGTCAGTAGAGATGCATTCAAGGATTATATATCCCTTGTCCGTAGGACATTAACCCACCGCAGAGGTTTATCCCCTACGGGGAAAAGAGGTCGAGGCAGCTTCGGTTCTATTGATGTCGATGCCCTGACGGGCAATTATAACATGGGAATTTTATTTTGAACACGTTTCTTAGCTGTATATTGTATACTACAAATTCAATAAACAATATCTCATTATACGAACGTCGAAGGTTGGTCGAATCTTAGTCGAAGGATAGTCGAACATATAATGGGAATCATCCCGGCAAAAACGTATAGCGTTTTCAAATAATTTATCCTCAAAATAAAAATTTCAAAACTCAACCGGTCACGATCACAAACCGCCGATAGGGTTTATTGTAGCCGATAGACCCTGTTAACGGTAATTTTTAGTAGATTGAAATATCGGGATCACGGTCCAACCCTGACAGGGTCTATCGAACCCTGTCAGGTTAACGCGTGCTAACGACCTGTCAGGGTTCGACAGAACCTGACAGGGTCGATAACTTAGCTTGTATCGCATCAAACAATCTCTATGCCTTGGTTCTTAAGCATTTCGAGCGCCATTTCGCGTAACTTGAACTTCTGGATTTTTCCGCTTCCGGTCATAGGGAAAGCATCCACAAAAAAGATGTATTTTGGAATTTTGTGCCGGGCGATTTGTCCACGGCAAAAATCCTTTACAATTTCTTCGGTAAGCGTCGCTCTTTCGTGGGGTATGATAAAAGCCCCCACTTCTTCACCATATTTTGGCGAAGCAATCGCAACCACCTGCACATCTTTCAGTCCTTCGAGGTGGTACAGGTATTCTTCTATTTCGCGGGGATATATATTTTCACCTCCACGGATAATCATATCCTTGATACGACCGGTGATGCGGTAATAACCGTTCTCGTCTTTCGTACCCAGGTCTCCGCTGTGTAAAAACCCATTTTTATCGATTACTTCGGCTGTAGCTTGTGGGTTTTTGTAGTAGCCTTCCATCACCAGGTATCCGCGACAACAAACTTCGCCCGGTTCGTTGACCGCACATTCTTCCCCTGTTTCGGGATTCAATATTTTAACCTCGGTAAAAGGATATTCGCGGCCAACCGTGGTACAACGATTCTCGAACGAGTCGGACAGTACCGAATGGGTCATACCCGGCGAGGTTTCGGTAAGGCCGTATACGCTGGTGATGTGCGTGATATGAAGTTTATCGGTAACAGCACGCATCAGTTCGATGGGACAGAGCGCTCCCGCCATGATACCTGTACGCAACGAGGTAACATCAAACATGCTCAACATGGGGTGGTTGAGTTCGGCTATAAACATGGTCGGTACGCCATACAGCGCCGTACAACTTTCCTTATGTACCGAAGCCAGAACGACCAGCGGATCAAATTTCTCGACCATGACCTGTGTGCAACCATGCGTCAACACATTCATGGTGGCGAGTGTAATACCGAAACAGTGGAACAACGGGACGCAGCAACACAATTTGTCATCCTGCGTAAAGCCCATTCCTTCTCCCGTGAAATAACCGTTGTTGGCAATATTGTAATGCGTCAGCATCACACCTTTGGGAAAACCGGTAGTACCCGAAGTATATTGCATATTCACCACGTCGGTATGCTTCACCTTGGTTTTGGCTTCTTCCAGGACATGATTGCTGATGTTTTGCCCAGACAGAAGCAATTCGGCTGTATTGTACATGCCCCGGAATTTTTCCTGTCCGATATACACCACATTCCTCAGTTCGGGAAACTTTTCATTTTTGGCAAACCCGCGTTGCGAAGTCTTTAATTCGGGCATCATGGCGTATACCATATCGATATAACTACCATCGAAAACACCCTCGGTGATGCAAAGCGTATGTATATCGGAATCCTTTACCAGGTATTCCAACTCGTTTTGCTTGTAACTGGTATTCACGGTAACCAGTACAGCTCCTATTTTAGCCCCGGCATACAGGAACGTAAGCCAATCGGGAACATTGGTCGCCCAGATACCAACATGCGTTCCGCGCTTCACACCAATGGACATCAACCCTTTGGCCATATTATCAACCCGCTGGTTGAATTCTTTCCAGGTAAACCGCAAATCACGGTCGGAATAAACGATAAATTCCTTATCGGGCGTTTTTTCTGCCCAATACTCCAACCATTGTCCTACTGTTTTATCTTGTAATTGTAATTCCATACTATCGTTAAGTTAAGAATTAAGAGTTATAACACGCATATTTATAATCATTATAGATTTTTATACGTCACTTTATAATTAACTCAATACTATTTTAATTTTTTATTTTTAATTGATATGGACGACATAATTGTCATTCGATCATGAAAATCAACTAAGTACTTGCTGATAAATAATTATGAGACACGATATTGATTTAATACGCTTTGCGTTAGCGATTTTTGCTAGCTCGCCGAAGGCAATTTTCAATTCTCAATATTCAATTTTCAATTACTTAAAACGGAGTATATACTACACCCAGTATTCTTGCATGCTCGCCGTTTCTTGCATGTACATGATGGGCGACAATGGAGTCATAATAAATACTGTCCCCTTCTTCGAGGATGTATTTTTCTTTCCCGTAACTGACTTCAATTGCGCCTTCCAATACAAAGATAAATTCCTCGCCTTCGTGCGAGGAAAGTGTAAAATCGGCTTTCCCTGAAGGGTCTATATCAATCAGGAAGGGTTCCATGTGACGACCTGCTTTGTCCTGCGACAGCGAGTGATACTCCATATGTTTACGCGTTACCGTGGCATTTTCGGTAAAACGTATCGTATTCTTCTCTTTATAGTCCTTTTTACGACTGATCACGGGGCCAAGTTCAGTCTGGTCGTCAAGAAATGTTCCCAGGCGGACACCTAAAACCCGGGCTATCTTAATCAGTGGAGCCAGAGAAGGTATCTCCACGTTATCCTCAATGCGCTCGATTTGTTCCTTGTTCATTCCGGAACGTTCGGCTATTTCGTCAATCGACAGGTTTCTCGACTCACGTATACTTTTTATTTTTCCCCCGATAATTTTATTACTCTCCATATGATATATTTACGTTATGATTTATCCTAAAAAAGCGCAAATTTAAACGAAAGTTTCACATATAATCGGATATACCTTTTAAAAACAAGACAAACACATTCAATTTTTCGTAATTATTTGTGTAGTATCTTATTTATCAGACTTATTTATTTGTGAAAAAGCCACACAATTCAATCATTCAGTTATTCAATCATTCAGTTATTCAGTTTTTCCAATTCAACTTTCAACTTTCAATTGTACTAAAAACATTACTTTTGCCGACCCGTTATATATTTCAGTCATGACCAATCTAAAAAACATTCAAATAACCGATTATACATACAATTTACCGGATGAACGTATTGCCAAATTTCCCCTGGCAGAACGCGACCAATCCAAACTCCTGGTTTATCGCAATGGAAAAATTTCAACAGATGGTTTTAACCATTTTCCGGATTATATTGACGAAAATGATCTGTTGATATTCAATAATACTCGTGTCATCCGGGCTCGTATTGAGATGGAAAAGGAAACTGGCGCCCGGATCGAGATATTCTGCCTTGAACCGTATGAACCTTCCGATTACCAGATATCATTTGCGCAACAACAAAGCTGTCAATGGAAATGCATGATAGGTAATTTGAAAAAATGGAAATCCGAAACCCTTGAAAAAACAGTGAATTATGGGGATCGATCTATCAAGCTGGAAGCCGAACGAGTCGATGGCACCAACCATTATCAAATCATCCGCTTTTCATGGACCGGTGGCGTTGACTTCGGTAGTTTATTAGATGCCTGCGGGCAGACCCCTATCCCACCCTATCTGAACCGGAAAACAGAGGAAATCGATGAAACCCGCTACCAAACAGTTTATTCAAAATACAAAGGTTCGGTAGCTGCTCCCACCGCTGGATTACATTTCACTCCACGGGTCATGAATCAACTATCGGAAAAAGGTGCAACACTTGACGAATTGACACTGCATGTCGGTGCCGGAACATTCCGTCCGGTTCAACAAAATGAAATTCATCAGCATGAAATGCATGTCGAATTTTTTTCCATTCATATGGATGTTATTTACCATCTTATTGCGAATAATGGCAATACAACGGCAATAGGCACTACTTCGCTAAGAGCGCTTGAAAGTATTTATTGGCTCGGTATCAAACATTTAAATTCAAATGAGGAATTGTTACATCTTGAATTGCAACAATGGGAGGCTTACGAGTTACCTCAAGATGTGAGTGTAATTCAATCGCTGTCAAAGATAAAAAAAATAATGGAAATAAATAAACGAAATACACTGTATGCTTCTACGAAAATTATGATCGTTCCGGGTTATAAATTCAGAATATGCCGCCGTTTGATCACTAATTTTCATCAACCTCAAAGCACTTTATTGTTGTTAGTCGGAGCATTTGTGGGTGACCGGTGGAAAGATATTTATCAATATGCCTTAGATAATAATTTCCGGTTTCTGAGCTATGGAGACAGTTCTTTACTGGAATTAGCAGCCAATAACATTTAAAAAATATTTTTTGCCACGAAGGCACAAAGGCTCAAAGAAAATCTTAGTGTTTTAGTGCCTTTGTGGCCATTTTAATTGTAGCCTTAACAGGCTATTTATAAGAACTTATGATACAAACTGACTATGATACAATTGAGCATAAAATCCGTTTTGTTCTAATAATTCAGAATGAGTACCCTGTTCGATAATTTTTCCCTCATTCATCACTAAGATACGGTGGGCATCGCGGATGGTAGACAGCCGGTGGGCTATCACGAAGCTGGTGCGACCTTTCATCAACTCATTCATTGCCTTTTGGATGAGTATTTCGGTACGGGTATCCACCGAACTGGTAGCTTCGTCTAATATCAGGATAGCCGGATCAACCAGTACTGCCCGGGCAATGGTCAACAACTGTTTTTGTCCTTGCGAGATATTGGTACCTTCCTCATTAATAATCGTGTCGTACCCATCGGGTAAACTGCGTATAAAATCGTCAGCCAGAGCCATTTTCGAAGCCTGGATAATCTGATCTTCCGTAGCGTCCTCTTTCCCGTAAGCAATATTATCGCGAATTGTTCCCTTGAATAACCAGGTATCCTGGAGTACCATTCCGAAAAGGCCATGCAGATACTTGCGTTTCATATCGATAATATTGACTCCATCCACAGTTATACTCCCGCCATCCAATTCGTAAAAACGCATCAACAGGTTTACCAAGGTTGTTTTCCCTGCTCCTGTCGGTCCTACAATAGCGACAACATGTCCCGGATCCACATCTATGCTGATATTCTCGATCAGAGGCCTGGTAGTATCATAACTGAACCTGATGTGGTCAAATTTTACCGCACCCTGCGGATATTCAATAATTTCAGGATGATCGGGATCGGGTAGCTCTTCCGGCTCTTCGAGTATTTCAAAGATCCTTTCGGCTGCCGCAACTGTTGCCTGCAGGATATTGACAATATTTGCCACTTGGGCAATGGGTTGATTAAACTGGCGTGAATACTGGATAAATGCCTGCACGCCACCCAATGTCATCCGTCCGGTTGCTGTCATATAACCGCCCAAAATACAAATCCCGACAAAAGCCATGTTACCCATGAAATTGAGTAACGGAAAAATAATGCTGGATACGAACTGCGCCCTCCAACCGTAGGAATATAATTTCCGGTTGGTGGCATTAAATTCATTCAACGACTTTCTTTCATAATTGAAAGCCTTCACTACATGATGTCCACCATACATTTCTTCTACATACCCATTCAATTCACCAAGCGAACGTTGCTGTCCGGTATAGTATTTTTGCGACCGTCGGGCGATAAAGGCAGTTATAGATATACTAAGCGGCAATACGAGAAAAGTTAACAGGCTCAACCACACACTGATGGTCAGCATCATAGCAGTAATACCCAACAGGGAGATGATGGAAGTGACTAATTGAGTCAGACTTTGTTGGAAAGTGCTGCTAATGGTATCAATATCATTGGTCACACGGCTCAATATTTCACCGTGTGTATGGGTATCAAAAAATTTCAACGGCAGGCGATGGAGTTTTTCACTCACATCGTTCCGCATCCGCTGGATAATCTTCTGGGACACACCGGCCATAATGTATTCCTGCATATAACTGAACAAAGAGACCAGCAGATAAATAGCCAGTAATACTAACGCGATAAGCCCTATGTAATGATAGTCGATTGCCGCACCTGCCACGTGATTCATTTTGGCTACAACACCTTCATACAGTTTATCAACAGCCAGTCCCAGTATCTTAGGGGCTGATATGCTGAAAATAGTGCTGAAAACCGCAAAGCTGAAAATTAAAACTAAACCCTTGTATTGTGGTTTCAGATAAGCAATTACCTTTCTTAATGTTCCTTTGAAATCTTTTGATTTTTCAGCAACACGCCCCACCATGGGCGGACCTCCGCCATGGCCTCCGGGTCCCCCGCTACGGACATTAGATTTTGCTTGTATATTGTTATCTTTAGCCAATCCTATAACTACTAAACGATTTCGTCCGCAGATAACTGCGATAAAACAAATTCACGGTATACTTCGTTGGTTTGCAGCAATTCTTGGTGGGTACCGGCTCCTATGATAGAACCTTTGTCCATGACCAGAATTTTGTCAGCATTCATGATGCTGCTCACCCGTTGTGATACAACAATAACAGTTGATCCCTTAGTTTCTTTCCTAAGTTCGGTCTGGAGACGTGAAGCCGTTTTAAAATCAAGCGCTGAAAAACAGTCGTCAAACACATAAATTTCCGGCTTCCGCACAATAGCACGGGCAATAGATAACCTTTGCTTCTGCCCTCCCGAAAGATTTGTTCCACCTTGTGCCACCTGCGACTGATAATCATCCGGCATCCGCTCGATAAAATCCGATGCCCCTGCTACGGCACAAGCATGGCGAATTTCCTCATCCGTAGCATCTTGCCTGCCAATCCTAATATTTTCATTAATTGTTCCCGAAAACAATACTGCATGTTGCGGCACATAGCCGATCCTGCCGCGCAGGTCTTCCTGTGAAATCTGCCGGATATCCGTCTCGTCAATCAGTATCTCTCCGCTTTCCACGTCATAATAACGCAGAATAAGGTTCAGCAGCGAGGTTTTCCCCGATCCTGTCCCACCAATAATGGCAAGGGTTTCGCCCGGACAAACGGCAAAAGAGACATTGTTTACCGACGGGTTTTCCGCTTGCTTGTATCGAAAAGTTACGTTGTTGAATGTCAGTTCTCCCCGGGTAACAGTAACAGAAACAGGTTTATCCGTATCAATTACTTCGGGTTGCAGGGAAAATACTTCTTTTATGCGTTCGGCAGAAGCCATGGCACGCGGAAGCATCACAAACATCATGGTAAGCATCATCAATGACATGAAAATCTGCATGGCATACTGGATAAAAGCCATCATGTCACCGATTTGTAAACTTCCTGCATCGATACGGAAAGAAGCAAACCAGACAATACCAATGGACAACAAATTCATGGACAGCATCATTGCCGGCCCAAGTACGGCCATGATCCTGTTTACACGAATGGATGTACGAGTCAAATCATCATTGGCAGCAGCAAACCGTCTTTTTTCATAACCTACCCTACTGAAAGCGCGAACAATACGTATCCCGACCAGATTTTCGCGTAACACCATGTTCAGTTTATCCAATTTCTTTTGCATCGAACGGAACAACGGCAGAGCTTTCCTGCTGACTACCAGAATAAAAATGATAATTACCGGAAGTATTGCTAACAGGATAACCGACAAACTTCCATCCTTATGGATAGCCATGATGACGGCGCCAATACACATGATGGGCGCCCGCATCATCATCCGTAAAATCATGAATATGGAAGTTTGTATTTGCTGCACATCGTTGGTAGTCCTTGTAATCAGCGATGCGGTTCCTAATTGGTCGAACTCCACAAGTGAATACCGGGTGATATGTGTAAACAGGGATGATCGCAGATTTTTACCCACACTCAAGGCTGTTCGAGAGGCAAAAAAACCACTGCATACGGCACAAATGATGCCTCCGAACGAAACCAGCAGCATGATACCACCCATGCGAAGAATAAACGGAATATCGTTCTGGGCAATTCCCTGGTCTACAATGTGCGCCATGTAGTTAGGCAACAGCAAGTCTGCGATCACTTGTCCAAAAGTTAACACAACAATCACGATAACTGGAAGAATAAAAGGCTTCAGATATCTTATGATCATAGTGATAACAACTTATAAAATAATTATTTATGAACAGGTTTCATATGCTTCCTATCCTGGAACTTGCGAAAAAACGAAGAATATATGATCTTTATTGTTCAATGATCGGATATTAGAACGTGTATTTTCACAATACACTCATTTTCAAAATATCATCAACATATTTCCGGTCATTAGCCAACCGGGGCACCTTGTTTTGCCCACCCAGTTTTCCGCGACTCTTCATCCATTCATAGAAAGTACCTTTCGGAAGATCATGGACAATGGGCATTCGCAAGGTAATGTTTTTTCCACGTTTAGCTTCATAGTCCGAATTAAGCGAACACAATGACTGATCAAGAATTTGGGTAAATTGTGTCAGGTTATCTGGTTGTCGTTCAAATTCGATCAACCATTCATGTGCTCCGTTGGTTTCACTATCCATATAAACCGGCCCGGCAGTATATTCTGAGATAATGGCTCCGGTTGCCTTGCAGGCTTCTTTCAATGCTTTTTCGGCATTATCCACAATTACTTCTTCGCCAAATGCATTGATAAACTGCCGCGTACGTCCCGAAATCTTGATTTTGTGCGGAAACAGGGAAGTAAACATTACGGTGTCGCCGATAATATAGCGCCATAGCCCTGCATTGGTAGTAATAACCATGGCATAGTTTTTTCCCACTTCAACCTGCTCAATAGTCAACGCCTTAGGCGATTCTTTCCCGAGTTGGTCAAGCGGAATAAATTCATAAAAAACATGATAATCAAGCATAAGTAGCATATCGTCAGTCGCCGGATCATCCTGTATGGCAAAAAAACCTTCGGATGCGTTGTATGTCTCAAAATAATGCATTCCGGATGATGGAAACATCTTTTGATATTGTTCCCGGTATGGGGCAAAACTTACCCCGCCGTGAATGAATAATTCCATATCGGGCCATACTTCCTGTATGTTATTTTTACCTGTATACTTAAGTATATGCTTCATCAACACCAAGTTCCATGAAGGAACCCCCGTAAACGCTACAACGTGTTTTTTTACAGAAACTTCTGTTATTTTTTCTAATTTCTTATCGAAATCGGGTTGCAATGTGGCATCTGCCGGAGGAGTGCGCAACCAGTTAACCCATTGGGGAAGATTTTTGATAAGTATAGCCGATAAATCCCCATAGTATGAATGATTATCTTCATTATCGATCCGGCAGCTACCACCCAAAGTAAGCGTACGACCGGTAAATATTTTTGTCTTGAGATTTTGTTGCCCGTATATCGCCAGTACGTCATATCCTCCCCGGTAATGACAATCCTGCAGTGTTTCATTGGTAACGGGAATAAATTTACTCTTATCTTCGGTAGTTCCGGATGATTTGGCAAACCATCTGGTAACGCCCGGCCACAGTACATCCTGTTCCCCGGCGCGAATACGGTCTACCCATGGTCTAATATCCTCATAAGCTTGCAAAGGAACTCTTGCTTGAAAATCGGCGATGTTGCGAATAGTGTCGAATCTGTATTTTTTACCCCATTCTGTATTTCTGGCTTTTGTAATCAAACTTTTCCAGTCCATTTCTTGAACCATCCCTGGATGTGTCCTGAACTGATCGATCTTTTTTAACCTCCTTGAATTAAAACTATTAATAATACTATTGATAAACGACATAAGTCTTTGTTTGATAAAAATCAAGACTTCAAAAGTATGTATTCTTTACGAACTACCAAAATTTGTGAATTTCGTATACCTTTGCGGCGGTTTTTATTTTTGATAATTGATAAGGATGGATTATTATTTGTAACCATGTTATTACCAGTAATCAAAAACCGGAAATCAAAAATTGAAAATGATAAAACAGCATGCAAAAAAAATTATTGTTAGGTGACGAAGTAATTGCCCAAGCGGCCATCGATGCCGGGCTTTCGGGTATTTATGCCTACCCGGGAACTCCGTCAACCGAAATCATGGAATACGTCCAATCGTCGGCCGAAGCAGAAGAAAAGGGAATCCATTGCCGGTGGTCGGCCAATGAAAAAACGGCAATGGAAGCCGCCTTGGGCATGTCGTATTGTGGCAAACGGACCATGGTATGCATGAAACACGTCGGACTGAATGTAGCCGCCGATGCATTCATCAATTCGGCAATTACCGGAGCCAACGGCGGATTGATCGTAGTATCGGCCGACGACCCATCAATGCATTCATCGCAAAATGAGCAGGATTCACGCTTTTACGGCAAGTTTGCCATGCTGCCCATGCTTGAACCGTCGAACCAGCAGGAAGCTTACGACATGGTATTCTATGGCTTCGAATTATCCGAAAAAATGGGTGTTCCTGTGTTGATGCGCATCACTACCCGCATGGCGCACTCACGTACCGGTGTTTCGCTTCGTGGTAAAAGGGAACAAAATCCATTAAATCTGCCTGCCGATCCGCGTCAGTTTGTGCTGTTACCCGGCATTGCCCGCCAACGTTATAAAAAACTGCTCGGCCAGCAACCCGAATTTAGAAAGGAAACACTTGTTTCAGGATATAACCGGTTTATCGACGGTAATGATTATTCGTTGGGTATTATCACATGTGGTATTGCCTACAATTACCTGACGGAAAATTACACGGACGGCAAATGCCCGCATCCGGTCGTTAAGGTAGTGCAATATCCTGTGGCGGAAAGTCTTGTCAGGCAGCTAACAGACAAATGTAAAAAAATATTGGTGCTGGAAGATGGTTACCCCATGGTGGAAGAACAACTGAAGGGACTTGTCACACATCCGGATTTTACGGTCTGCGGCCGCTTGGACGGGACAGTTCCCCGTGACGGAGAACTTGACCCGAACATTGTTGCACGCGCACTCAAACTTCCGGAAACAGCCACTGAACCTGTCCCTGAAATAGTGGTAAACCGTCCACCGGCTTTATGCAAAGGTTGTGGACATATCGACATGTATTATGCACTGAATGATGCATTGCAGGACAAAACACCCGGACGTGTATTTTCCGATATAGGTTGTTATACTTTAGGCGCATTGCCGCCACACTTATCCATCAACTCGTGTGTCGATATGGGCGCTTCTATCACGATGGCCAAAGGAGCTGCCGACGCAGGATTGTTCCCGGCCGTAGCTGTTATCGGTGACTCTACTTTCACTCACTCGGGAATGACTGGTTTACTCGATGTTATTAGTGAAAACGCTCCGGTAACGGTCATTATTTCAGATAACCTAACTACCGGTATGACAGGTGGACAAGCGTCATCGGCTTTCGGGCTGATTGAAAAAATTTGCCTTGGACTCGGACTACCCGAAGACCGGCTGAAGGTACTTACTCCTTTGAAAAAATATCACGATGAAAATGTTGCAGTACTCAAAGAAGCCCTGAACCATAAGGGGACATCAGTGATCGTGTTTCGTCGTGAATGTGTCCAGACGGCAGCCCGCCGGGTAAGAAACAAATAATTTTTATTTATACAATTATGAAACAGAATAATATGAATTATTATTTAAAGTAACGCTTTAAAGATAAATTCATATTTCATGTTCTAAAATAAGAAAAGAAAATCAATGAAAACCGACATCATATTAGCCGGAGTGGGCGGACAGGGTATCTTATCCATAGCAACAGTAATAGGTTTGGCAGCTATCGATAATAATTTGAATATCAAACAAGCTGAGGTACATGGAATGAGTCAGCGCGGTGGCGCTGTCTACTCCAACTTGCGTTTATCCAGTGATCCGATTGCTTCGGACCTTATTCCTTTGGGAAAAGCGGATATCATACTTTCAGTGGAACCCATGGAGGCATTGCGTTACATCCCGTATCTCACACCGGGAGGCTGGCTCGTCACCAATACGCACCCGTTCGTTAACATTGGTAATTATCCTGATATCAATACCATAATGGGACAATTGAATGTATTGAAAAACCGGGTATTGGTCGATGCCGATTCGTTGGCAGCCGAATGCGGAAACTCCAAGGCATCCAATATGGTCATGCTCGGTGCAGCCGTACCTTTTCTCGGCATGGAACCCAAAGATATAGAACAGGCTATTGCCCGGATTTTCGAACGGAAAGGCGAAGAAATCGTCAATATGAATATCCGTGCACTACACGCAGGCTATCAGATAGCCATGACAGAACGTAACAAAACGGTTGCAGCAGCCTCCTGAATGTCATCATGACAGCCTCGCCCGACAAAAGGATAGTGGATTTTCTGCATAGCCACCATGTCCTGACGCTTGCTACTGTTCATGACAACCGCCCATGGTGCAGCCAATGTTTTTACGCATATGTCGATCACCTGTACGGACTGGTTTTTACATCCGACAAAACAACACGCCATATTACCGAAGCTTTGGCGCAACCGGATGTCGCCGGGAGTATCGCATTGGAAACTAAAACGATCGGCAAAATACAGGGAATACAATTAGAAGGCCGCTTAGTTGAAGCAGAAGGCGATCTGCTCAAAGAAGTCAAAATGGTTTACCTGAAACGTTTCCCTTTTGCCATCCTGGCGACCACCCAGCTCTGGTTCCTGGAATTGTATACGATAAAAATGACCGACAACAGGCTGGGATTTGGTAAAAAATTATATTGGAAAAGAGAGATTTCCGATTCGCAATAAACCAGCCGGCAAACTCCGACCCATGCGAAAGACCTGTCAGGGTTCGGTAGAACCTGACAGTGTCAAATGATTCATGATATAACCATCGGTTGCGATATGAAAAAGATCTTTATCCTGTGCCTGACAAAACATTTTAAATGGGGTTATGTATTGGCTCCCTACATGGCCGAAATCATTCCCGGGAAAGATTACCTGCTAACATATGACCGCATTACAACCGACAATATCAGTAAATATGCTTCCAAACTAACTGATATACAACGAAAATTAGTACAATGGATTGAACAATATTCCGAGCAGGAACTGGCGCGTGTGCTACGGCGTAAAACCAATGCACGTGAATTCATGCAGTCACTTACCGATGAAATGATTTCCAAAGAAATACGTCCTTATATTGAACGTCGTTTGTTACATTGCTTCGACTTGTTACCCGCGAGCGAGACCCGTATTTTCATAAAGGAAATACCCGAACGTGTTTACTTAGAACACGAAATCATTTACGACAACCAACCAGCCGAAGCCGTTTTTAATTTTCATTATCGGCCGGAAGAAGGATCACGCTATTTCCTTTCAGTATTCCACAATAATCAAACAATCAATCTGCTGGGAAAACGACTTATAGCATTAGTTAATCAACCATCCATCATGGTTTTGAATGACAGACTATTGCGTTTTAAAGATATTGACAGCAAAAAACTAATACCTTTTACCGGCAAAGAATACATTTCTGTTCCCAAGCAAGTCGAAGAAAAATATTTCAATACATTCGTAGTGGACAGCATCCGGAAATACCGTGTGCACACGGATGGATTCACGCTGATTGACGAACCTTCGGATCCCATCCCGGTCATTTCGCTGGAAAACGATCTGCGTTATCGTCCGGTATTGATACTGCGGTTTGACTATGGTAGCGGCCGAAAACTTTTTAATGCCGGCCAGTCCTTGGAAACAGAAGCCATTTCCAGCAAAGGGGAAGGGCAATATATCGTAAAACGCTTCAAGCGAAACCGGGACGTAGAAAATGAATGCGTTTCGTTTTTATGTCAACTTGGGTTTTACAATACCGGTGGTCCCATGTTTTATAATGATGAAGCCTCTGCAAATACCACAGATACAGATAGCCAACAATGCATGGCTGATCTGGTGGAAAAATTAAACACTTTGTCAGATACTCTTTCTTTAAGGGGTTTCCGTATCGATCAGAAATTTTTTACACAAAAATATTTCACAGGTTCGGTAAAACTTGAAATGAAATTAGCAACCGATCATGATTGGTTTGATGTACATGCAGTTGTCCATTTTGGAGGATTCAAAATCCCGTTTATTTCTTTCCGCGATCATATTATCCGCCAGGACAGAAATTATCTCCTTCCTAACGGGGAAATAATGATTTTGCCTGCCGAATGGTTGGCCAAATATACCCAGGTCATGCTGATGGCTGATCAACATACTGATTCCTTACGCATCAGCAAGCGTTATTTTACGCTGGTAAACGATACTTTTGAGGGAATGGATGAAAAATACCGCAACAGCATGATGGCTCTGTGCCATACCGGCGAACTGGAAGTAAACTATGTTCCGGCTTCGGTACATGCCACTCTCCGACCGTATCAACTACAAGGCGTTAACTGGATGCACACACTCCATGATCATAAATTCGGCGGTTGCTTAGCCGACGATATGGGATTGGGTAAAACATTGCAAACACTCAGTTTATTACAATTCATACTGGTAAATGAACAAGAGACAGCCGGTAGCAGCATTCAGGAAAGCCCGGATATAATCACCACAACGCAAAAAGAAGCACAATACGTTCAATTATCCCTGTTTGATGCGCCGGCTCCAAAAAGCGACCAGTTACCCGCTACCGGGAACGGTACATCTGCCGCCAACCTTCCAACCTGTAACATGCAACCTGCAACTTCCTTAGTGGTTATGCCCGCTTCGTTGATTCATAACTGGGCCAATGAAACGGCACGCTTTACTCCCCACCTGAAAGTATTGCGATACACAGGTACCGACAGGCGTAATTTGGTTAATTTCAAAAAATATCATTTAGTATTAACCAGTTATGGCATATTGCGTAACGATATCGACATTCTGAGCAAATATAATTTCCTGTACCTGATATTGGATGAGGCGCAATACATCAAAAATCCGGAATCTGTCACCTATCAGGCAGCATTACAAATCAATGCATCTTATTTCCTGTCATTGTCGGGTACTCCGGTGGAAAATTCACTGACCGACCTTTGGGCACAGATGAATTTTCTGAATCGCGGACTCCTGGGTAATTTGAACTTCTTTAAAGAACATTTTGCCAACCCGATAGAAAAATACAACGACGAGAACAGTCGCCGCAAATTACAACGGTTGGTACAACCCTTCCTGCTGCGCCGCACCAAACAGGAAGTAGCGCCCGAACTTCCCGCCCTGACGGAACAGGTGCGCTATTGTGAAATGACTGATGCACAACGCAGCCTTTACGAGGAAGAAAAATCGAAAGCACGAAATGAAATTATCGAACATATCGATGAACATGGCGTAAATAAATCGGGTATCCTGATATTCCGCGCCTTGAATCGCTTGCGGCAACTGGCCATTCATCCGGCTATGCTTGATAAGGATTATACATTTGATTCGGGCAAATTCGACCAGATCACCGAAACCCTGAACAACTTGCATAGCGAGGGACACAAAGCATTGTTGTTTTCATCCTTCACCAAACACCTGAACCTGGTTGCCAACCACCTTCAACAACAAAACATATCCTACGCGATGTTAACCGGTCAGACACGTAATCGTGAAGAAACTATCCATCGCTTCAATAACCAACCTGACGTTCCGTTCTTTCTCATCTCGCTCAAAGCCGGTGGCGTAGGCCTCAACCTGACTGCCGCCGATTATGTTTTTCTACTCGACCCTTGGTGGAACCCGGCTGCCGAACAACAAGCCATCAGCCGTACACACCGTATCGGGCAATCAAATAAAGTATTTGCCTACCGGATGATAACATCGGACACCATCGAAGAAAAAATACTACAACTACAGGAAAAGAAATCAAACTTGGCAGATATACTCGCACGGTCGGACAACCCTTTCCACAACATGACTCCGGAAAGTGTAATGGAACTCTTCGTGTAATTTTAAAAAATCGAACAGACTCCTTTTATATTGGAAGGTTTTATGTACTTTTGGCACATCAAAATCAAGAGTTTTATGGCAGGGATTACATTGTACTATCACGAAAAGGATGAGATCAAGGTATCAAAAGATCTTGATTTGCTCCGGCTGAGGCCGATGTCAGATTTTGTATGGATTGATATGAACAATGTAAGCCGTTCGACGGAAGAAAAGTTGGAGAATATCCTGAAAATATATATTCTTGAAGAATGGGAAATCGAAGAAATTGAAAGTAGTTCGCGATACAGTGAGTCGGAAGATTATATTGTGGCAAACTCCAATTTCCTGCAATTGCAACATGGTGAATTCCGGGAAGAAAATGTTTCCTTTATACTGAAAAACAACATCCTGGTCTCTGTGCGTGACTGTGATCTCCGTTCTTTCAGCGATACGGAACGAAAGGTAATGATCAATCCGCGTAATTATACGTCGGGGTATCATATTCTGGTAACCATTATGGCGACACGTATCGATTACGATGCCGACCTGATTGAGCACACTACCCGGGAAATATCGGCGCTTAGCCGTTCGATGACCACTGCCAAAGAAGTTGACGAGGAAATTATCCATAATATCAAGGATTTACAAGAAAAATCAATGACGCTGCTCGAAACTATCATCGACAAGCAACGGGTGGTATCATCCATGCTCAAAAGCGCCAAATTCCCAATAGACGAAAAACCAATCCTATCTATTGTTATCAAGGATATCAACTCGTTGATTGATTACAACAAGTTTAATTTCGAGCGGTTGGAATATCTCCAAAATACCTTTTTAGGTTTGGTCAATATTGAACAAAATAAAATTATCAAAATATTTACAGTAGTTACCATTATATTCATGCCACCTACTCTCATTGCAAGCGTCTACGGCATGAATTTCGACTTTTTGCCCTTTGCACACGTCTGGTCGGGATTTTTTATGGCAATTGGACTGATGGGAATTGCATCCGCCAGTATGTTGTGGTTTTTCCGGCGAAAAAAATGGTTATAGGAAAAGTTTTCGTAAATTTTACATGCTGATATATACAACTGAGTTCAAATGATCAATTTTTATTGGCCCATTTCGTGCTTAAAAACAATCAATTATATTTATTATGTAAAATAATATGTTTTGAAATGAACATATTTGCATATGAAGCGTTCCATTATAAGACAAATAATAATATTAAAAACTCTCTCATAATTATCAAATAGTAAAATGTTTAGTAATGAGGTCTGGGTCATTCGTGAGAATCACCCATTCTATTTTTAAAATATATAAAAAGCCATCCGGCAGTGCCGGATGGCTTTTTTACATCATCATTGACTCCTTAAACGGTATATGTCGTCGATACGGTATCTCCACCACGACCCGTCCAATTGGTGTGGAAAAACTCGCCACGGGGTTCATCAACACGCTCATAGGTATGAGCACCGAAATAATCGCGCTGCGCCTGCAACAGGTTGGCCGGAAGACGTTCCGAACGGTAACCGTCATAATAGCACAATGCCGAAGTAAGCGCCGGAATCGCAACCCCGTTCATCAAAGCTTGCGAAACAACATTACGCCATCCATCCTGGGCTTCTTTCAGCTTGTCGGTAAAATAAGGATCAAGCAGAATATTGGCAATATCAGGATTTTTATCAAATGCTTCCTTGATTTTACCAAGAAATACGGAACGGATGATACAACCTCCGCGCCACATCAAGGCTATGCCGCCATAATTGAGATCCCATTTGTATTCTTCCGAAGCCGAACGCATCAAGGCATACCCTTGTGCATATGATACAACTTTGGCTGCAAACAAAGCCTTACGGAGATCTTCTACAATGGCTTTCTTATCTCCTTTGAAAGCAGGTCTCGGCCCCTGCAGAATTTTCGAAGCAGCAACACGTTCGTCTTTTTGCGCCGACAGGCAACGGGCAAACACGGCCTCGCCTATCAAAGTTAACGGAATCCCCTGATCCAAAGCAGATACGGCAGTCCATTTTCCGGTACCTTTTTGCCCGGCGGTATCCAGTATTTTATCCACAATCGGTTTGCCATCGGTATCTTTGTAAGCAAGAATATCACGGGTGATTTCGATCAGATAGCTGTCCAGGTCGCCTTTGTTCCATTCGGCAAATACCTGGTGCATCTCGTCTGCGCTCATGCCGAGAAGGTCTTTCATGACCTGGTATGCTTCGCAAATCAACTGCATATCGCCATACTCAATACCATTGTGTACCATTTTCACAAAATGTCCGGCGCCATTATTTCCCACCCAGTCGCAACAAGGAGCTCCATCTGCCACTTTAGCTGCAATTGCCTGGAATATAGGCTTTACTGCCGGCCATGCAGCAGGCGAACCACCGGGCATGATTGAAGGCCCAAGCAAAGCGCCTTCCTCACCTCCCGATACACCAGTCCCGATGTATAATAATCCTTTACTCTCGACATACTTGGTACGGCGATTGGTATCGGGAAAATGTGTATTACCTCCGTCAATAATAATATCGCCCGGCTCAAGGTACGGAAGAAGCAGTTCAATGAAATCATCCACCGCCTGGCCGGCTTTTACCATCAACATCACTTTGCGGGGTCGTTTCAATGAAGCAATCAGGTCCTGTACACTATGAGCGCCATAGATTTTCTTGCCTTTTCCCCTGCCATTGATGAAATTGTCGACCTTTTCGACTGTACGGTTATATACGCTTACGGAAAAACCCTTACTTTCCATGTTCAATACGAGGTTTTCGCCCATTACGGCCAAACCTACCAATCCAATATCAGACAATTCTTTCATTCGTTTTTAATTTTTTATTGATCATTTAAATATTTAATACTTTAAAAATAAATTGTGACAGCCTATTTAAGTACTTGCTGATAAATAATCGACGTTTTACCTTGACGCATCATATTGATTCATTCTCAATTCTCAATTACTTAAACCTGTCACAGCAAAGCCTAATGCTTGTAACCGTTCTTTTATTTCCCGGTTGCCGTTCTTCAACTCGACTGTAAATGCTTCCGGCTCTCGGCGGATGGGATAATCCCCACGCTGCTTTTCAAATGTGCCGGGCGATGCGCGCAAGTTACCATCATCGTCATTAACAGAATAAGTATGCCATATGGCTTCACAAAGACATTGCTGTACAGTCTTTGCGCTACAATCAAGTTCAAAATAAAGTGGTTGAATAGGAACCGGGACATTATCGGGCCGCCAGTCAGTGAGTGGGAGTCCAAAAAAACGACTCAATGCCTGTACACTCATGGCTGTGCCATTGGCCTTTCCATCGGCTGAATATCCTGCAATGTGGGGTGTGGCAATATTGAGCAACGGTAGCAACTCAATATCAATATCCGGCTCGTCTTCCCACACATCCAATACGGATGCTCCTATATTCCTATGATTCAACGCATTTTTCAATGCAAAATTGTCGACCACTTCTCCGCGCGAACTGTTAATCAGTATGGTACGACGAGGCAGGCATTGGAAGGTCGACTCGTCGAACAGATGAAAGGTTTTGTCTGTCCCCATACAATTCAACGGAACATGCAGCGTAATGATATCGCTCATATTCAATATCTCGTCGAGCGGAACAAATTGTGCCGGCCCTTCTTTCCTTGCCCGCGGCGGGTCATTCATCAATACTTTCATACCCAAATCGCGACCCAATTGTGCGACTTTACTTCCTACATTTCCCACGCCTATAACCCCCAAAGTCATGTCCCGGAATGAAAATCCAAAATGAGACGACAATGTTGCCAACACCGAAGCAATGTATTGGCGCACGGAACCCGAATTGCATCCCGGAGCATTGGTCCATGTAATACCATTGGCTTCGCACCACGCTGTATCGATATGATCGTAACCGATGGTAGCCGTAGCGATAAACTTCACGGAAGTGTCTTTCAGCAAGGCTTCATTGCATTTTGTACGGGTCCGGATAATGAGCGCATCGGCGTCCGAAATATTTCCGTGTGCGCACACGGCGCCGGGCATATAAATAACTTCGGCGTATGGTTCGAGCACACCCTTGATAAATGGTATCTTATCGTCGATGATGATTTTCATATCTGTTTTCCTAATATTTTGTCCATAATCCGGTTGGTACGGGCGGCCGATATCCCATCGGATGGCGACCGGCCTTTTCCGCAGAGTTGCGATACAACTGCTTCGACCATTGGTTGCTGAATATGTTCGGGACGCGGAAAACCGTATTCCGATTGTTCATATGCTGACAGTAAAGAAATAGGCGTAAAAGAAAATGTCGCAAACCGTACGCTGCCTTTGGAACCCAAAATCTCTACAGTGTCGCAACCGGACGAAGCTGGTACAGCATAAGCCCATTCGCCACACCCTATTACGCCCGATGTAAAATGAAATGACGCGGTTACGGTATCTTCGGCCTGATATAACCCTGAATAATTGGCGGTATATCCTTCTGCATCGTCAATTTCTCCCAAAACAAAATCTAATATATCCAAGGTATGACAAGCCATATCGTAAAAATAACCGCCTCCTGCAATTTCCGGGAGAACACGCCAGGGAAGGTTACCCGCTTCGTGATCTTCCTGGTGGGCAGGCGAACGAAAACAAATATTCATCACCATCGGCTTACCGATCTGCCCCGTATCCACGATTTCTTTCAGTTTAAGAAAATATGGCAAACTACGCCGGTAATAGGCTACAAATAACGGAATTCCTGTCTCGTACGAGACTCGATTCATTTCTATGCACTCGGCATAAAATGCGGCCATCGGTTTTTCCACATATACGGGCTTACCTGCCTGCATAGCCTGTATGGCATAAGTGGCGTGCGATGAAGGAGGTGTGGCAATATAAACGACATCCACACCGGGATCATTGATTAACTGTGCAGCGTCGGAATACCAACGGGAAACTTGATGGCGGCGGGCAAAATCTTCCGCTTTGGCAGCATCACGGCGCATGACAGCAACAAGTGACGATCCTTCCGTCTTGTAAAAAGCCGGACCGCTTTTCAGTTCGCACACGTCGCCGCATCCGATGATACCCCATCTGACTGGAGCAGACAATGTCTTGAAAGGCTGCTTGCTCATATTTGCCAAACAAAAATTATATGGCAAATATATCGAATTTATCTGGTCACTGGCCGGTCGTTTTCTTATTTTTTAATCTTCCGCTCTTTTTCAAGGCTTGTTCAAGCATCCACAACATTTGCCCGTTGACGCTACGAAACTCATCTTCAGCCCATTTTTCAATAGCATCCATCATTTCAGCATTCAGCCGGAGCAAAAAACTTTTCTGTTGGCTTTCCTTTTTCACCCCGTGTTAATTAATGATGCAAAGTTCCGGTATTGACCACCGGCTGGGCTGCTTCGTCGGCACACAATACCACCAGCAGGTTACTCACCATGGATGCTTTTTTATCTTCGTCAAGTTCCACGACCTGCTCTTGTGAAAGCTTATCCAATGCCATCTGTACCATTCCTACAGCTCCTTCTACAATTTTCTCGCGGGCTGCAATGATAGCGGCAGCTTGCTGGCGACGCAACATCACGGCGGCAATTTCAGGGGCATAGGCCAAGTAATTGATCCGGGCTTCGACAACTTCGATACCAGCCATCGCCAACCGTTCATTCAATTCCCGTTCCAAATGATTATTCACCAGTTCACCGCCCGAACGCAGGGTAGTTTCCTCCTGTTGCATCTCATTATTGTCGTACGCATATTGTCCGGCCACTTCCCGTAAGGCTGCATCACTCTGTACATTGACAAATTTTTCGAACGCTTTCATCAATTCACCCATACCTGCTTTGGCTATCTGGTTGGCTGCCGGATTGGCCAAGGATGAAGTATCGATTTCAAAAATGGCTTTATAGGTGTCAATAACCCTCCAAACCAATACCATCCCGATCATAACGGGGTTACCCGATTTGTCGTTTACCTTGATAGGTGCGACATCCAGATTGCGGGCACGTAATGTGATTTTTTTCTTGATATAGAATGGATTGACCCAGAAAAAACCATTATCTTTCAATGTCCCGTTATACTTACCGAAGAATATCATCACACGGGCATTATTTGGCTCATTGGTCATAAAACCCGCTATCCCGATCATCAGTAAAGCCAAAACAGCCATCAGTAAAAATGCAATCCAACGGAGATTTCCGGCTAAGTTGGATAGAACAAGCACAGTTGCAACAAGTATCACAAGATATACCAGCAACACTAAAAATCCGGACAATTTAGTCCCCTTAAAATCAAATTCTTTCGTTTTCATAAGATATTTTTTTTGTGATATTAAAATGATATTGCAAATATATTATAATAATTTCAATAAATACAATACTATTTTATTTTAGTACATGACAAAAATATTTATAAGGCTTGAAAAGCCCGATTTTCATAACCGCAGGTCAACGACCTGCAGAGAAGGCGACAAGGCAAGACATATAGAACAAGAATACGTCTTGCCTTGCAGGCAATGGCTATGTTAGTTGTCGATCCGCAAGTTGCGCTTCGCTTACTTGCGGTTATGAAAATCTCGCCTTTCAGGCATAGAATAAGGAATGTATAAATTTTGTCATGTACTAAGCTATTTTATATTACATATCATCCAATGACAAACAAACCGTTTCAATCTGATATTTAGGCAACAGCTTGTGTTTTAAATGTTCCACTTTTGCAGCCAGTAGTTCTGGTTTGAAATTCTTTTTCTGCCGTTTCACCTCTGCAACTACCGCCTGATTCTTCTCCAATTTCAGTGCAACAATATCTATTTCATTTTGCCTGTCTTTAGGTTCCCACCACGAACCGATAGCCCGGTATTGAAAACTTTCGGCAAATTGTTGTTTGAAATAAAGCTCCAATAATTTACCCGAATAAGTTGGATAATCAGACTGGATAATGGATTGCAATCCGACGAAGTTTTTGATCTCAATTAGGGAGCGGTATCGGTCAAAGTAATTGAACCAGAAACGAATGAAGTTATCCTGTATTTCATACCGGACGGTTTGGCTACTTTCCTTTGCCAATATCGGGCGTTGTCGGGTGATAATGTTATAATCTTCAATAAGCCGCTTGAGTTGTCCACCGACACTTTTGTCTCCCAACGCAGATTCTATATCGGGTTGTGTATTGATGCCACCGGAAATAGCGCTTAAAATAGAAAAGTAAATAGCATAATTTTTGCCAAATTCTTCTATTAGCAAGTTTTTTCCTTCGTCGGTAAACGGAGAATTCTCCCGAATCATGAAGGATATCATCCCGTCAATACTTAGTGCGCTATTGTCACAGAATAATTCAACATATTTAGGAACTCCGCCCGTAAAAGAATAAAGAGCCAACAAGTCGTCATTGATATATTGCGGATGATAATCGTGCATAATTTCTTTCAATGTCGATAAATCGAAAGCCGATAATTTGATAATGTTATCCGCCCTTCCGAACAACGGCTCTTTCGAGTGTTGGAATATTTTCTGCATCAACGAATAGATAGAGCCGGAAACAATCAGGTTCATCCGGGACTTTTTCCGATAACTATCCCAAATGTTTTGCATGTCGCTGTATACCGATTCATTGATATTATAAAACTCCTGAAACTCGTCGATAACAAGATTGAACGGTTTATTGGAAGCCAACTCCATCAGGTATTGGAACAACGACCGGAATGTACGGATTTCATTCGGTACAAATACATCCAGCGATTGTGCGATAACCGGAATAAACTCCGAACAAAGTGTGGCTTCACTTTTACGCCCAACGAATAAATAAACGGTCGGCAAACCCTCAACCGATTTCATAATAAGGCTTGTTTTACCAATCCGTCTTCTTCCGGTTACTACTGTCAGGCGGGAATAGTCGTTGAACGATAGGTTTTGTATTCGCTGTAATTCAGCCAATTCGTTTGTTCTATTATAGAATTTCATAATACTCTATACTTTTTGTTATAGCCGTAACTGTTACGGCGGTTACAAAATTAAGTGAAAAAATTGATATCGCCAATTTTTTATCATTTTACATGCACACATACCAATTGGTATAAATTTTGCAGATATATATGTCATTGTTATTAATTCTATGTTGAGCAAAGTTTTTTATTTGTTTTTATAGAATTTTAAATCTGCAATTTGAATAATGGTCAAATTATAGATTTAATATATCGACTTATATTTTTTTGCCCATATACATACCAACTGGTATCTATTTTTAAGAATATTATCAATAAACAGTATCAATATCTAAAAGTGTCTCTTAAAACAATTTTTACTAAAATTAAATGTAAGATAATGAATAAAAACACTCTTATCTTAATCGTAATAGCTTTGTCATTCAGTGGCTGCGAACTTTTCGAATACCATCCTTATGATGGTAAAATAACCGGAGAGACAGACATTAATGTCAAAAATATCGCCCGAATAGAACAGGAATGTGAGGGAAAAAAGTCTATCCGTTTTGCATTAATAAGCGATACGCAAAGACATTATGATGAAACCGAAGATTTTGTAGAATCGGTCAACGCAAGAACTGACATAGATTTTATCATCCACGCAGGCGATATTTCAGACTTTGCGCTTACCAATGAATTTATTTGGATGCGCGATATCATGAATAAACTCAATAAGCCTTACATAGTCATTCTGGGAAATCACGATTGCTTAGCCAATGGGGAAGAAACCTTTATCAATATATTTGGGGAAGTCAATTTTTCCTTTCTTGCTGGTAATGTAAAATTTGTCTGCCTCAATACCAATGCACTGGAATTCGATTATTCGAGAGCAATCCCGGACTTTGCGTATATCACGTCTCAGTTTAATGATCGTCAGCCCGAGCATGAGAAAACAGTTTTTGTTATGCATGCACGCCCATATTCGGAACAATTCAATAATAATGTTCTTCCCATGTTTCAACATATCACAAAGCAATTTCCCAAACTACAGTTTTGTTTGAACGGGCATGACCATACGATGAAATTTGATGATATATTCAATGATGGTATTATGTATTATGGTATATCTGACATTTCCAAGCGAAAATATCTTCTTTTTGCCATAACAGATAATGATCAATATGATTATGAAGAAGTCGAATTCTAAAATAATATGGCTGGTCGCCGCACTTTTCGTATCATTTAATGTATCTGTTGCCGGGCAAACCAGGAATGATAAGATAGCGGACAAGTATCAAAGCTGGTGGCATAACCTGATCCCGACGTATACAAAGCTTCAATATGCCGGATCTATGGGGTTTTTATCATTAGGAACAGGCTGGGATTATGGAAAAAACAACCAGTGGGAAACAGATGTCATGTTCGGATTTTTACCCCGCTATAATACAGATGCAGCCAAAATGACATTCACGCTAAAACAAAATTTTATTCCATGGAAAACTGATTTGGGAAAAAATTTTGAACTGGATCCTTTGGCTTGTGGCGTGTATGCTACGAGTATTTTCCATGAAGAGTTTTGGCGTCGCGAACCTGGAAAATATCCCAATGGTTATTATACGTTTTTTGTACCGAAAATTCGATTTAATTTCTATATCGGACAACGTATCAGATACAATATTCCACCCAATAGGAACCATTATGCAAAATCCATCACCTTCTTCTATGAAATCAGTTCAAACGAATTGTATATCGTCAGCAGATTCGGGAACCAATACCTCAAACCAACGGATTATATCCATCTGTCATTAGGCCTGAAATTGCAGATATTATAAATTGTTGAAGGTTGAAATGTTGAAGTGTTGAAAGTTGAAGGTTGAAGGTTGAAAGTTCTTTATGCTTACCATTTTTTGCTAAAAAATAAATGTGAATATCAGAATAAGGTAAGCAATTACTATGAGATGTCTCTACGCGCGTACCCTGCCCGACTACGCTATTCAGGCGGGCTCGTACGCTTGGTTACAATGACGTAGATTGGAATATGCATATTATCAAATCCATACAGATGTCTCCATGCGCAAACTCGTACCTCGTTTGCTTAGTCGACATGACGCCGTCGCGTGTGGAAAATGGGAAGGGAAGATTGGGCGGCTACGCCGCCCAATCTTCCCTCTCTCTTAGAATACACACTGTCATGTCGACCGCAGTTTGCGCAGCATACGGAGTGGAGACATCTTTGGGTTATATATTCGATGATCATAAAAAACAAACGGGTGTTACTGGTACAACACCCATTTGCCACTTGTCACTCGTCTCTCGTCACTATTTTCCCCTTACATCATACCGCTCAAACCGCAATATGGTCACAAAAAACATGACACCCATGTAGGCCAGCATGATCGCCAGGTACTTCATCGTTTCGGCTAACCGTTCACCGATGGATGTGACACGCTCGGTAAACTGCGGTATTTCTTCGTAAGTCACCGGCTTCTTGGTGGTCGAATAATCCTCGGAAGCATTGTACCAGTGCGGGCTTTTGTCGTCCTTTGCATCCAGATCCTTGAACCATTGCATGTATTGTATCTTGAAGTTTTGCAGATCGTTATAATCCTTGCGTAAGCGCAGGTAACCACCATCGAGCAATGCTTCGGTGCCATATTCGAATACAGCTAATGGCGAAATCCATGTCCACTGGCGGGTTTTCTCCAACTGCCGGAACTGTTCGCTACGGTGTTCGGTCTGGAAGTCAGCTTCATTTTTGGCAAAAGCCGTCATCATAGCCGCCCTGATTTCGTGTTGTGGTCTGAACGGGTCGTTGCTGCTCGACGACCATTTCCCGTCAGGGAAGCTGGCTTCTATTTCCTTACGTTTGTCGTTGATTTTCGTCCACATCACATTGCTTTTCTCCACTGGGTAAAGCCCCATGCCGATGGTCCGGGCAAAGTTGGGTACGGCGATCATGAACATCAGCCACAGCGAAACCGACAGGAGCAGGCTGATGTTAGAATTCCGGCTCATCACCGAAGTAAACATCCCGATAGCGGTCATACTCCCGGTAAAGAACACTACAAACAAGAGAAATAAACCCATTTCGAGGAACGTTTCGGAGGTAATGTTCACAGCCGGCGAGACCATCAGGATAACCAATGCCAAAAGCATTCCCACCATGGCAAATGTAATCAACAAGACGTTGATGGCAATAAATTTACTGATCAGGATGTGGCTTCGCTTGACCGGGTTGGACAGGCAGAGCGCCAGTGTCCGCTGTTCCTTCTCTCCCGACACGGCATCGAACGAAAAGATGATAGCTAAGAAACTGAATAGTACAAGCATTACAAAGCCCCAATTAATCCGGCTCGACGGCATGATAAAAGGGTTGCTTTTGCCGGCGCTGGTATCGAACCCGATCTGGTAATATGCATTATACGTAAGCGTATTGGGCATGTTCATTTCACCGCAGTCCGAAATAAATCCACTGCCCCGCGGCGGCAACTGGTACGAACGCTGGCGCGTGGCTACATTGGAAGCATTACTTGCCTGCTCACGCAACTGGGTTTCCTGGTTGGCAGTCAATTCGTGGTATTTATTGGTCACCTCCTTGTATTCGCCGATATAGGTAACCGATGAAGCCACAAACATAACCAGAACTATTACCAAAGCTATCGGGAAACGCAACCCGTAAAGGAATTGCTGTATTTCATGTATGATGAGATTTTTCATTGTTTTACTTTTTGAAATTTAAAAGTCTTTTGTGCGGTCTTTACCCCTAATCAAATATTATCAGTTAATGTCCTGACGGACAATTTATTTTTTTCTTGTATATTCATTTCTACTGACGTTTTTTCCCTACGGGAAATTTTTGCTATCAAAATTACTTTTGTGAGATATCTTGCGCTAAGTTGTCCGTAGGGCATTAACGGAGCGCGAGGCATACCGTAGCTCCCCTTGGGGGGCGGGGGCCTTACCTGACATCATATTTGATAAATGAGATAAACGAGAACCAGAACAACAGGATGCACACAATGATGATCCCGGCAAGGAGAAACAACTGGCTTTGCAGGTCGTTACCCAACATGGGCTGGGCATATACAAAACGAGGAAGCCCGGAAGTGTCTATGTATCCGAACGACTTGAAATCAAAAGTCGATTCGGGCTTAGCAATTTCTTTCCATGTCTTCGCCTGTGTGTTGCCTTCATCCCACGTTTCGGCTATTTCCGATTCCTTATGCGGTGTGAAATATGCATAAGACGAATAAATCCTGTTCTGCACAAAATATCCATAATACACATCCTGGAACATCCGCATCTGGTTCATGAAACTCACTTCGCTTTCCATCCCAGTATGACAAAGTGAGGCAGAAACTTGTTTAAAAATTTCGGCCGGCGACAGGCACGAGAGATAACGTATTGTTTTTTCCTGGCGATAGACTTGTTGCAGGTAATCCTGCTGTAGTGCCCATTTCTTATCACAATTGGCCAGCAGCATAGGATTGACTAATTCTTTCATGCGGCGTTCGTATTCCATAGTCGAGCGCGGGGTGAACAATATCATGCTACCGCCATCCCAATCCCCACCAGCGCAATAATTATAGCCAACATGTTTAAAACCTTCCTCTTCCAATGTTTTTTGAATCTCGCTCTGTTTGTTGAAAAGTTCGTAGTCGATTTGTTGGGTGTTAAAGGTCAACTGCTTGTAGTCTTCCATTTTCGTGATATTCTTGCCGAGATAGCTGGCTGCATTGGGCAACAGGAACAACAGGAAACACCAGATAAACAGGTTTACAATAATGCTCGATGTAGAACTTTTGGTGCGGCTTGAAATGAATCCGCCCAGGAACACGAAGAAAGCAAAGTACACAAGACTCATGAAAACCAGCATCATAATGCGGCCATAGTCGCCTGTTACAAAGCTGACGGATGGTGTAAACTGGATGATGAGAAAAATAATAAGGAAACAGATGATGAGAATGGGCAACAAGGTGAGAAAAATGCCTGTGATCTTGCCGAGAAAAAAAGTGGAACGACTCACCGGATTGCTGAGCGATAGTTTCAGCGTGCCCAGTTCCTTTTCGCGCGAAAGCATGTCGTACGAAAAGAGTACGCCGAGCAAGGATAACAAAATGGTGAGCGCCGTGGTAAAGTCCAACGACATGAAATTACCCATAAACGGGTTTTCGTTCAGTTGTACAATATCTGACGAAAACACCGGTTTTTCCTTGCGGTCGAGCTTCACTTTCGAACCGGTTTGTTCCAGGATGCCTTTACTGAAAATGCTCAATGACGACACAGGTTTCACAACCAACGGATTGACCTGGGCATATACCTGCGACTTCTGGTATACATCCTCAGCCGATTTCATATCATTTTCGTACTGTGCCAGACGGTTTTCGTATGTCTGGATACCGGTGTATACCGTATATGGTATCAATACCAGGCACAACGCCAATCCTACGATAAACCCGGAGGTGACGATGTTGTTGCGGAATTCTTTTTTTGCGATTAACCAAAGCATGGCAAATTTATTTTTGATTTTTGATTTTCAATTGATGAACTTATCAGTATGCTACCTTGCAAACCTTTCGCATGCTACCTTACGAACCTCTCGCATGCTACCTTACGAACTTCTCGTATGCTACCTTGCGAACCTCTCGCATGCTACCATTCGTATCGTCAGAATACAATCATTTGTAATTCAATGTCGCTTAGTTAATGACTCTGACAGGCCTATCGACCCTGTCAGGTCACTGCACCAAAGACCTGTCAGCAGCTTCGCAGTCTGACAGGGTCGGAATAGAATCCTTAACTAAACGACATTAATTCTTAATTTTTAACTCTTCATTCTTCATTCTTCATTCCCAATTACCTAACGTCGTATCTCACCAGCAGCACAAAACAAACCACAAATACTCCGATGATTACTGCCGAAAGGAATATCAGCGATGTGCGCATGTAACTGAACCGCTGTGCGAAGTTGGCGGGTTGTTCGGTATATACCGGAACCTGGTCGATCGACACTTCCTGGCGGGTAGTGGAAAGGGACTCGTAAGGATTGTACCAATGCGGGCTTTTATCGTCCTTTATATCCAAATCCTTGAACCATTGCAGGAATTGTGACTGGAAAACATGCAGGTCGTCCCAATCCTTACGGAAACGCAAATAACCGCCGCCGAGCATAGCCTCGTTCATATAGTCGAACTGCGCCATGGGCGAAATCATCGTAAGTAAACGTGTGTTCTCAAACTGACGGAACATATCGGTATAATAAGCGTCTTTGTGCTGTTTTTCATTGAGCATCAATTTCGTTCGCAGATTGGCGCGCAATTCGTGGCGCGGAAAAAACGGATCACCGCTTGACGACCAACTACCATCGGGCGCTTCGCGGTTGAGTGTTTGACTGCCTTCCTCGATGCGCTGGTTCACTTCGTCAACATGGGCAATAGGAAACAATTTGTTGGCCCAGAAAACTGAGGTATTGGGGATCACCACTGCAAAGGCCAACCAGAAGCACAAAGAAATCAGCAGGCTGATATTAGAGTCGCGGGTGAGCACCGATGACAACAACCCGATAACGGCCATCGCAGCAATGAAAAGCAACGATACACTGACAAATCCTGCCGTTTCTCCAATCAAGCCGCTGTTTAGGCTGATACTTCCCGCCAGGGACATGACAAGCAGGCTGATCAGGATACCAATGATGAGCATGCTTGCCAAAACAGTAACAATACCCAGGAACTTGGCAAACAATATTGTTCCCCGCGATATGGGATTGGAGAGGCAAAGCGCTAATGTTCGGTCTTCCTTTTCGCCCGATATGGCATCGTAAGCAAAAAGGAGCGTCACAAAGCTGAGGATCATCGATACGATGAACGACCAGTTGAGCGCCTCCGCCTTTTTCATCAAGGGGTTGGCGCTATTGTGACGCACCGAAAAACCAAACACGTTATAAGCACTATAAGCAAACTGGTTAGGAAGTACCTGCTCTTTGCAATCGGATATGAGATTGTTTTCGCGCGGCGACATGATGAACTGGTTTTGTGCAGTGGCCACGTTCGATGCATTTTTCACCCGTTCGTCCAGGCCTTTTTGTTGTTCCTGCCTGTACTTGGCGTAATTGTCCTGCGCCTCCGAGAACGATTTGATAAAGGATACGCTCCCGATCACAAATACCAGCAGCACGATGATGAACGATACCTGGAACCGGAGGCTGTACAGGTAGTTTTGTATTTCGCGGATAAAAAGAATTCTAAACATGATAAATCAATTGTTGAATCGTTGAATTGTTGAATCGTTGAATTGTTGAATCTTAAATCAACGGACGTCGTATTTGATGAATGAAACCACTGTGGCGGTCAGCAAGACGATACACAGAGCAAGCAGCCCTGTAATTCGTCCCAGCGATGCATTCATAGTCGAAATGGCGGTTGCGCCCTTATATTCGAATACAGGAACATCGTCCAAATTAAGCGGCGGATAATGACTGGAATTCCATTCGTCGGGATACACGAATTTGCCTGTTTTATTGAAGATTTCCATCACCGGTGCAAAATCCTCTTCTTTCGGGAAAGAGCTTTCGGGTTGTGGTGTGAAATAACTGTAAGACTCGAACAGCTTTTTGTCCTTGAAGTAGCGGATGATGCTTTCGCGGTAAGCACGGATGTGGTCCATATAACGGAGGAATGTAGCCGGGCTGGTATTGCACTGTATATCGGCTATCTGTTCGAAAATTCCCGCAGGCGACAGCCACGCAAGATATTCCCGCACTTTTTCTTGGTGCACCAGGTCATCCAAATATTTTTTCTGGATAGGCCATTTTTTATCGGCGTAATCGATCCGTACCGGTTCTTTCCAGATGTTGAGGCGGCGGTGGAACTCATTGGTTTCCCACACGCAACCCGACATGATTTCCATGCCATCGTTACCACGGTTATAATTCCAGTGATTTACACCATCCATACCAAGTTCTTTTTTTAAAGCATTCTCTTTTTCATCCTCTTCTTTCCCGAACTGACTGTTCAAATCATTCAATGCAAACTGTACATTGTCGTACATTTCCGTTTTCACGAAACTTTGCGAAATATACGAAGCGATGTTGGGCATCAGGAACAGGAACCAGATCCAGCACAACAGGCTGATCACAATGGATGTAGATGAGCGCTGCGCCTTGGTGGAAACAAACATGCCTAACAGGATGAACACCACCATGTAGAGCAACGACGAAAGAAACAATAGAGCTACTCCGCCCCAATCGCCGGCACTGAATTGCACCGACGGCGACAATACAACTACCAGTATACCCAACAGGAAACAGAACAATAGGATGGGCACCAGCGTGATGACAATTCCCAGCAGTTTCCCAGTCAAAAAAGCAGGGCGACTTACTTCACTGGTAAGCACCACTTTCAGGGTTCCATCTTCGCGTTCGCGGGTAAAGAGGTCGTACGAGAACACCAACGCCAGCAACGACATCAGTATGGCAATAACTGTTGCAAAGTCGATGGAGAAAAAAGCATTGAGCAACGGATTGTCGCGTGTAGCGGTGTGCCCCGACGGGAACAGCGGGTATTCGCCCAATTGTATCTTCACGCGGTTACCGATCTGATCGCTGATACCGCGACTGAAAATACTCAATGGCTCAGGTGAGGCAATGATTTCAGGACGCACATGGGAATAGACGCGTATCTCTTTTTTAGCCTCTTCCGCTTCCTTTTCATACACCTGGTGCACCCGCACCTGGTTTTTATAACGGTCGACACCCACTACCAGCGTGAAAGGTATCACCACCAGGCACAGCATGAACCCAATGATGAACCGCGCCGAAATAAGGTTCAGGAGAAAATCCTTTTTTGCAATTAACCAAATCATGGTATATTCATTTTTGATTTTTAAATGATGATTACTCGCTAACGTTCATGAACCCGCCTGAATGGCGTAGCCTGGCAGGAACGCTTTGTTAAGTTTTTGATTATAGAAATTAAGAATAAGAACCGGATAAATTTTTATTTATCCATATATCCAGTAGAGGAGGGAGTTGTTTACTCCACCACAAAAGCACAAAGAACCTGACAAGGTATCAGAATCCTTAATTGCCTTCAGTGAGATCGCTTACGCTAAGTTGACTTTGTTACTCGCATCCGCTCGTGAGATCGGCTACGCCTAAGTTCGCCAAGCTACAGATTCTTCACTAATTCACCGTTTCAGCGTCCATCATGGCTTCCTGCATATAATCCAGGTAGATCCGCTCAAGATCATCTTGCAGGAACTGGGCACGGGTACGAAGCATCACCAAGCGGCCTTCTTTCATGATACCTACGCGGTCGGCCACGGCTTTTGCGCGGAAAATGTCGTGTGTACACATCAGTATTGATTTGCCCTGGCTGCGGAGTTGCAATAGCAACTGCATCAGCTCGGAAGCCGACTTGGGATCGAGGCCGGAGGTCGGTTCGTCGAGCAGGATATTAGGTGCATCTTTGATAATAGCGATGGCCAGCCCCACTTTCTGGCGCATCCCTTTCGAGAAGGTTTTCAGCTTTTTCTCAAAAGCTTCTTCCTGTAATCCAACATTGCGCATCACAGTATAATAGTCGTTCTTGGTCAGGTGTGATTTACCGCCCAGCTTGGCAAAGAAATCAAGGTTCTGCCGTGCAGTGAAATTGCCATACAGCATCACGTTTTCAGACACATAAGAAATGTGTCGTTTTGTTTCCAATGGGTTTTGCACCACATCGATGCCGTCGATAAGGATTTTACCCGAAGTTGGCTCGATAAAATTCAGAAACAGGTTGATGGTCGTCGTTTTACCAGCACCGTTTGCCCCCAGCAGGAAGAAAATCTCACCTGCCTTGATGTCGAGGCTCAGGGCGTCCAATGCCAATTGCCCGTCCTCGTAACGTTTTGTTAATTCAATAGCTTGCAACATATTATTTGGTTTTTAAAATGATTATTTTCGATTTTAATAGAACTGTTAACTGGGTGGACGAATTGACCTGTTTACTTGTGGGCTTGTCTACTCGTCCACCATTTTATCTTACATCGAATCGTAGAAAACTGATAAAGCCGCATACAAAGAACAATAAGCTATACAGGCACAGTAACATGATATCCACCCAGTTTTGCTGGAATACCTGACTGATAGCAACATGCTTATAATTGTCTAATACAGGTATGGCCGCCGTTTTCTCATCAAAACCGCTGGGAGTATCATACCCACTCATGGATGCGCCTTGTGCATGATATATTTTAACAACATACTTGTCATAGACTTCCTGTTTTACGGTAGCCTGGAATTGTTTGGCGTGTTGCATGAAATTATCAGCTTCGGAATAACCGGTTCCCGACACTTCTGCCATCAAATTATTAACTGAATTGATGGGTGATAGACGGGCAATAGTTTTGGCAATATTATTTTGTTTATTGCAACGCGTGGTATAATCATTTGTCAACTTGTCGGTTTCTGAAATCAATTGTTGTTCATATTTTTCACGTATGGGAGTTACTTTTTCATCATAAGCATCATTGATATCTTTCCAGTCGCTGGACACTCCTTTTGACCCTGGGCGCATTTGTGTCCGTATTTCTTCATATAGACTTTCCTCTTCCTTTACCTGTTCTTTCAGGATGTTGGCACGAAGAAGCATTTTTTTCGATTCGAAAACACTGGTCGATTCCACCGGGTAAATCACCGCACCAATAATGGGGCTTATTTTAGGAATCACCAGCCCCAAAACAATCCAAACCAACAGTAGTACGTTGATGGATAGGATTGAATTTCGCGTCAACGCCGAAACCCACAGGCCAAGATTGAACAAGGTGAACAAGAATATGAGGCTAATGCCGATCATTACAAGTACTGCCGGGAATAACTCTGCCGAAAAAATGGGGATAATACCTGAAAAATACACGATTAACAAGGCAACCAACATCGAAAGCAGGAAGGGAACCAAGAAAACAACATAGTTTCCAATTAGTTTTGCCATAAGCACCTGCCGCCGCAATACGGCATTGGAAAGCACACCACGCAGCACGCCCGATTCCTTATCGCCCGATATGGCGCTAAACGTGAATACAATGGCAAGTATCGATAGTACAAAGGCCACAATGAAGGCAAAGTCTATTTCGCCCAACATGTCCTTTTTGTTGTCGGGTTTGGCATACTCGATCTTGTAATCGCCGTCGCGGGATGTGATGACCTTATAAGGCATTTTATTATCCAATCCGCGCGAAAAAATACTCAACGGCGATGGCGGATGAACACCTTCGGCTGCCATATAAGCGCTTACATGGCCTGTTTTGTCGCGGTACGACTGCACTTCCTGTTGATAGTCGGACAGGCGTTGCGAATAGTTTTTTACCGATACATAAAAACCCAGCGGGATAATGCTCAGACACAGCACCAATACCACCCAGAAACGGAAATCAATAATAGCGCCCTGGATTTCACGAATGACTAATATTTTAAACGGACTTTCCATAATAGAACGCAGATGACACGGTTTTAACAGATTATTACTGAAGTATTTCGGTTTGTACAAATTCGTCATTGCGAGGAGGAACGACGAAGCAATCTGTTGCAATTCAAAAAGATTGCTTCGCTATCGCTCGCAATGGCGCAGTCATGATATTACCTCCGGCTCAACTTAATACCAAACCATACCAGTCCCACAATGATACCAATGAGCAGCACCAGCAACATCACAGTCCCAAACACCGATGTTTTGGCATTTACCTGTATGCGGATGGTTTTATCCTCGGTTTCCACCTTACGGTTGTCGGCCAACGCTTCGGTTTTGATCTTTACTTCCTGGGCGCCTACTCCACCATCTTTTGGTGGAATGATAGAAATATGCACGGTGGTTTCCTTTTCGGGATCAAGCGTACGGATAAGATCGGGAGCGACCACTGTACGCCAGCCCAGCGGGTAATCGGTGGTGATCTTGATATTATCCAGGCGGCGCGTCCCGGCATTACGCACGGTGATGTTCATCGAAACGCTGTCGCCTGTGTTGATCTCGTGATAGAGGTTGGTGGCGCGCACCTCGATCTTCCCCTTTCCACGCGGAACCAGTTCCAACGCTTCGCTGCCGCAAGACATCGACGTTAACTGTTCAGGTGTGAACGAAGAAACATCCTTACCGGCAACCTGGTTATACTGTTCGTTGGTAAGCGTCAGCACATGGAACTTGATGGGCTGGTCGATACGGATCTGCTCATCGTCGCGATCAGGCAGAAACACGCGCAACGACAACTTCTTGGTATTGACACCCTGCGCAAACTTGATCTGCGATACCTTGCTGTTATCGTCCACAAATTCGTATGTGATTTGTTGCGGCAAACCCACTACCATCAGGCGGTAAATATCGTCGGATGTTGAGAAACGTTCCAGAGTCAGCCCGTAGGAAGCGCTCGAACTGAGGTCGGCTTCCTGCGAGAATTGCATCGAACTGATGTCAACCACATTGATGCTGGCATCTTTCTTCAGGTAAATATTTTTTTCGTCCTTACGCCCGTTATAGTTAAGCGACACACGCAAATTTTCAACATCCTTCAGTAATTCAAAGTCAGCCGAAGCTTCCTTACCGATCTCGATGGCCGAAATCTGGTACTCGTAAGGAGATCCGATGATCGTTTGGTCGGTAATGTCTAACAGCGACACGAAAATGTTGTATACCTTGCCGGCACGCATTTCGGGTGTAAATACATCGAAATGTTCCTTGAACTGGCTCAGGTACTCCTCGTTGCCTTCGAGCGTGCTTTTCAGGGTCACTTTCACGCGCCGCTCGCCGTTGGCCGTCTGGTATTTTATCGCCCGGTCGATGATCACATACGACTGTTGCGAAATCAGTTGCAGGATCAGCTTCTGGTAATCCACTTCGCGACTCAGCAGTTCATTTTTTGACTTGGTATATTCGTTGGCCGAGATGGCTTTTTCGTCATACAGCCGAGTGTCGTTTTCGAATTTCTGCTTGGCAACTTCGTAGTCGGCACGTGATTTTTTAAGGTCAAGCATAATAGAAGCTTTGTCCTGACCAGCATTTTGTGAAAATAAATTTCCCGAAAGAAAAATAAAAAGAATGAAAACAATGGTTAAACGGTTCATTAAATTATGAGTTATGAATTATGAGTTATGAATTCAATCATTCAGTTATTCAGTTATTCAGCTATTTGACTATTCTCGATTACATAGCTGCGATTATTCTCGAAATCCCACATGGTTTTACGTTTCAGGTCAGCCAAAGCCGACTGGTATGTGACGTACGCGCCAATATAGTTAAGTTGTACTTCCGAGAGCCGGGTCTGTTCCAGCGATAACTCCTGTGCAGTGATATCGCCGTTTTCGAAACTCAACCGGCTGATACGGTAACTACGCTGAGCAATGTCTTTGTTTTTCTGGTTGATACGGAATCGTTTATCGGCTTCGTACACCGTACGAATAATCTCGCGTATCTCTTTCACAATCTTTTCATTGGTATTATCAAGACCCATTTTTATTTTGTCGAGATAAATGGTCTGGACTTTGACATTGTTGCGTTTGCGTCCCCAATCCAAAATCGGTATTTCCAATGTGAATGTGACTCCCCGGTTTTGCGGACGATCTGCCATGTTATCAAACGCATACCGAAAAACTTCCGCCACATTACCTTCCTTTGGGCTAAGACCGGCAAAGTCGTAATACGCCGAAATTTTGCCTTTTACCTCGCTCACGCGTTTAGCGCGGTCAATTTCTATTTCCTGCAACTTGATATCATATTCGGTTTCCTTTATTTCCAACCGGTTGGCTAAAGCCTGGTCAATGGCTGTCTGCAAGTTAATAGTAACTGTTTCGAATTCCATTTCGGCCATGATATCAATTTCTTCAGTCATATTCAAACCTATCAGCAACTTGAATTCATCTTTCAACCGTTCGTATGTACTGATACGTTCCGATAGAATCACGTCACTTTGCGCTGCATCGATTTCGGCAATCAATAATTCGCCTTCGGAAATATTGCCTGTTTCGTATTTCAGTTTGGCTATACGTAAAGCTTCCTGCGAGTTGTGTAATCGCTCTTCGTTGATCTGTTTCTCGTACGCAGCCTGGTATACCCCGTAAAAACCGTTGGTAACATCGTATATGATATCCATTTGGGTACGAGTGAAATACAGTTCGGATCTCTTGTAATTATATTCGGCTGCTTTTAAGTTCTCACGCAACAGGTTTTTGGTAAACACCGGTTGATTGAAAGCAATACCGAACTGGCTATATGCCTGCTTCCATTTCATGGTCGAATAATCTTTCTGAAAAGTAGTTTTTAGATTTTCGTGGTACATCTCACCTCTTAAAGCCAGGTCACCCCCTGTAGGTAATACGTATGTAAAACTCAGGTCAGCCCCAAACCTTATGGAACTAGTGGAATTATACACAGGTAAAGCATCAGCTTGGGCAACGGTTGTTACCTCCTCATTCCACGAAGGCGATCTCAAGTTCAAATCCAACTTAGGCTTGAATTGCGCTTTATAATATAGGTAGTAGTATTGCATCGCCCGTCGATTTTCGTCATTCGAACGTACAGTATAACTTCCGTGCAGGGCGATATCAATAGCCTGGTCGATGCTGAGTACGGTTTTTTCTTGCGCTTGTAACGGCTGCCACAAGAGCAAAACTAAAATGGGTAAAATGGTGTGTATTTTCATGCAAAATTTCAACTTTACCCATTAGTATAGGCAAGGATTGTGCCAATTGATATAAATATCTATATGTCAAATATTTAACTTAAAATAGCGATAAAATTTTTGTGTAATATGGGTAACAAATTACCCACAAGATGGGTAACAATTTACCCATTTTGCAAAGAGGAGGATTAGTCAGAAACGCACGTATTTCAAAATTGCCTATCTTGTATCATTTTGTAATTTTGTGTGCGCACACGGGTTTCAATTTATCAATTCATGTACATATACGGGTATTGAATTGTAAGGAGTAAGTTCACTGAAGGCCATTCTCCATTCTCAATTTTCCATTCTCAATTGGTTACAGTCCGTATTTCTTCATCTTATTAAATAGCGTCTTCCGGCTGATATCCAAAGCCTCTGCAACTAAAGTACGATTATAGTCATAACGCATAAGTGTTTCTTCGATCAAGTTTTTCTCCATTTGAGCATTGACTTCCTTTATTTTGTTGGTTTCATTTTCGGTCATCAGCACCGATTCTATAGACGAAGGGTAACCTTTGATACGCATCGGCAGATGATCAACATCTATTACTCCGTCCTGTGCAAGGATCATGGCGCTTTGTATGGCGTTTTCCAGATCCCGGATATTACCCGGCCAATCGTACTGTACCAATTTGTCAATGGCTTCACGTGTGATACCGTTGATGTTTAAACCCAGCACTTTATTGTATTTTGCAATAAAATAGTCGGTTAGTTGCGGGATATCGTCGCGACGTTCGCGCAATGATGGAACCTGTATGGTAAAGATATTCAGCCGATAAAGCAGATCAAGCCGGAAAGTTCCTTGCCGGACTTTTTCTTCGAGGTTACGGTTGGTAGCAGCAATGATGCGGACATCCACCGGTATCGGTTTCTTACCTCCCACGCGGTTGATCGTCCGGCTTTCGAGCGCACGCAGAAGCTTTACCTGTGCATCCAAAGGCAATTCGCCGATTTCATCTAAGAAAAGTGTTCCTCCGTTGGCCTGCTCGAACGAGCCTTGATGCATTTCGCGGGCATCGGTAAAAGCGCCTTTTTCGTGGCCGAACAATTCACTTTCAATGAGCGACAACGGTATGGCGCCACAATTGACAGCAATCATCGATTTTCCTGCGCGCGGACTGAAATTGTGCACGGCGTGTGCAACCAACTCCTTCCCCACTCCACTTTCACCTGTCACTAAAACCGTAGCCGATGTAGCCGCCACCTTGCGAACCTGCGCCATCACTTGCTGGAGCTTGGTGCTGTTACCTACGATCTGGCCAAAAGAGTAATTCTCGCTGATCCGTGTTTTCAGTTGATCCAATTCGCCCGACAACTTATGGTACTCAATGGCGCGCTGCACGGTCAGCAACAATTGATCGTTGTCAAAAGGTTTTTCGATGAAGTCGTAAGCGCCTTCCTTAATAGCATTTACGGCAAGCGATATCGATCCGTGCGCGGTAACGATGATCACCACTTGTCCGGGACGTTTGGACTTGATCAACCGTAGCGCTTCCATACCTGTCATATCCGGCATCTGCTGGTCGAGTAGAATGACGTTGGGGTTGAACCGCCCGGCTTCGCGTACGGCAGCATTCCCGTCTTCTACTGCCAATACTTCATATCCCTCATCTTTCAGCAACAAAGTCATCACTTTACGGATTTTGGCTTCGTCATCGGCAATTAAAATACGCACCATAAATAATTGAGAATTGACAGTTGAAAATTAACTAAAATGTAGATATATTTTACCATGCAAATTTAAAAATAGGTTTTAAATTTACATGGTAAAATAAAAAGTATAATGTGTTTTATCCCGTTTGGCATTTTTGACAATCAATGTTCCTCTCGGCCTTAAAATTACGGTATCCTGTGCAAATACTTCACCCTGAGACACCCCGTTAAAAAATATTTGATCTCCGATTTCCATAATTTCATTCTTTCCAATCCTATAATGCATGATGCCATCATTTTGCATTGCCAAGGGAAGATATTTTGGAAAGAAATAAGTGATACCTGTATTTCCTGGAATTTCTTGATATTCCACCCGTTTAAACTCCAATCTTGCCTTCTTAAAGAGTGTTGCTTTGTTCATAATTACTGTATCTCCATCGTCGGCATGGCCGGCATACTGGTCATTTAGATACATATTGCCATTACATTCTTTAATGACATCTTTCCCTGCATGAAGAAAAAGTGTATCATTTCTGTAATATTGGCCATATCCGAGCAGTCCTTTAGGCCGCAACGTTACAATACCTCTTGAATTATCTTTAACATATTTGTTCGCTTGCGCTTTACTTTCGGAACATAACGCAAACAAACCCAAGCCTAAGGCTAAAGTAAATACTGTTAAAATCGATACTTTTTTCATTGTGTTGGTTTTTAAGTTAAACAAATCTTTTAGATATTTAAATGCATGTTCAAAATGGTGTTTTACAAATGAACGATCTCTTTTGTGATCACCCGGAGAATCATCAGATTCGCAACCTAATGCGGCAAAAATAGCCCTAACCGTATAAGCCCTCGGGGTAACTACGCCCGACTCGATCCGCTGTAGCGTTCGTGCGCTTACCTTACATTGTCCGGCAAGATCTTCCTGCGTCAGATCTTTGGCTTTCCTGAGTCCGGATATCCGTTTTCCCAAATTCGGCTGTTCCATGATTCTTCGATTTTTGAACAAGATTATGCATAACATAAAAACCTACCAAGCAAATGTATGGTATTTTCCACGACAAACAACACGACATTTGCACGACATTTGCACGACATATTTAGTATATTAATATACAACACAATAAAGCCATCATCATATGATTATGTGAATCAAAAAATCATGGATGCAAAATATTGACTGATGATAAGATTTCATCATTTTCATTTAAGGTATTTTACTATTTTTGCATAATTTATTTCATATGATCGACAGGTTATTCAAGAAAAAAGACATTACTGCCATACTTAACGAGTCTGAAAATTTACATGGAGGACTCAAACGCCACCTTACCGCATCCCACCTGGTTGCTTTAGGTATTGGGGCTATTGTCGGGACTGGTATTTTTATCATTACTGGGCAGGCAGCTGCAAGTTATGCCGGACCGGCCCTTACGATCTCTTTCCTGATTTCGGCGCTCGGTTGTGTCATGGCAGGATTATGCTATGCCGAGTTTGCAGCCATGATACCAGTTGCCGGTAGCGTTTATTCGTATAGTTATACGACTATGGGTGAGATATTGGCTTGGTTTATCGGTTGGACGCTGATTCTTGAATATCTGTTTGCCTGTTCCAGCGTGGCCGTGGGATGGTCTGGCTACATGATAAGTTTGCTCGACGGCTGGAGTGTTTACCTACCTCAACAAATCAATGGAGCAACTTTCGATCATGTCAACAACGAATGGATATGGACAGGAAGTATCATCAATTTTCCTGCAGTGTTTATTGTAGCCATCGTATCGTCGCTTCTCATCAGCGGTATCCAGCAATCGGCCATAGTCAACAATATCATCGTGATCATTAAAGTCGGTGTCATCCTTTTGTTTATCGGTTTCGGGATTTCTTACATCGATTTGGGTAATTGGGAACCGTATATTCCTCAGAATACCGGTTCATTCGGACAGTATGGCTGGAGCGGAATATTACGGGGAGCTGGCGTTGTCTTTTATGCCTACCTTGGGTTCGATGCATTATCCACTGCAGCACAAGAGGCTCGTAATCCGCAAAAAGACATGCCGAAAGGGATTTTATGGTCGCTGATTATATGCGCTGTACTTTATGTTGCTGTAACGGCCGTGTTAACCGGAATGGTTAACTATAAAGAACTGAATGTACCCGCCCCGATAGCCTTGGCCATCGACCGTACCGGCGAAGGGCTTGCCTGGTTGAGCCCGTTTATCAAATTAGGGGCTATTGCAGGACTTAGTTCTGTGATTCTTGTAATGATGCTGGGGCAATCGCGTATCTACTATGCAATATCCAAAGACGGGTTGTTGCCGAAAACTTTCGCAAAAGTACACTCCAAACACGGCGTTCCACACCGTGCCACCATATTTGCCAGTATCGTCACCGGTTTATTTGCTGGACTATTTCCTTTGCATGTACTCAGCGAACTGGTCTCTATCGGTACGCTCATGGCATTCGCCATTGTGTGCATATCCATCATCGTGTTGCGAAAGACGCAACCCAACCTGAAACGCCCATTCAAAACACCTCTCGTTCCTTTTGTTCCCTTGCTGGGTGCTGCACTTTGTGTATTACAAATGGTATCGTTGCCGTGGAGTACATGGGTGCGACTGATCGGTTGGACGATTATCGGTTGTATTATTTATTTTACTTACGGTATCAAGCACAGCAATCTGAATCACAAATAAGAGGTTGTTTAAATTTTGAATTTTAAAATGATTATGGATTGCTTCGGCAATATCCATCTATGGGGCTTTAGCCCAAAATAATAAAACCTTTTTTCAACTCTTGATTCGCATTAATAATTCGTGTTATACTTCACGCCGCCAAGTTTTGTGCATGCTCTTTTTCCCATAATTGAAAATTTAGCGATAACAATGATTCCAATTCGGATTTATAATTTTGATTCAGTTCCTCAAAAAAATCGATAATCGTCCGGTGAAATTTGACAGGAGTATCGTAATACTTCGCGTACAGGATTTTCTTCTTTGTAAATTTCCATAACCGTTCAATAATATTCAGATTGGGTGAATAGGG
>JAVBNI010000057.1:0-8029 GCA_031551645.1 Bacteroidales bacterium
CGCACGGAAATAAGGTAATCCCAACATGATCTTTCATCAGGGAAACACGATAAGAATTCTTGAAAATCTTTAGGGTACAGTTCTGTATTTGCCATATGCAAAAATACAATATTTTAACTTGCTTATTGTGGATAAGCAGTAAGATTAATTTACCCGTATTAAAAATATTTTTTTTATTTTTTGAAACACTTTCCTGTTTTATTCGTATTATATGGTAAAGTTGGATAGAACAAAGGAGGTGATATGAAGAAATTACGTTTGGTAATGATTTTTTTTGTAGTTGTCGCGTGCATGGCATTGATGTTTATTTAAAAGAAAATTTTAAAATTCTTTTTCCTATTCTGACACAGGAATATAAACAATTTTGAATTACAAAGCACAAAACGAGGGTGGCCGAAATTTCAGCCACCCTCGTTTTGTATAGGGCATTAACCTACATTATTCATACTCGAATACATCGTTGGGTTGAGCGGCATTGCAATTGCCGCCGAACGCACTCTTTCCACTCTTTATGGACATTCAGGTTTTTAGTATGAATAATTCAGGTTAGGAGCGTGTTCAAAATAAAATTCTCATGTTATAATTGCCCGTCAGGGTATCGACATCAATAGAGCCGAAGCCGTCCCGACCTCCTTTCCCCGTAGGGGATAAACCTTTGCGGTGGGTCAATGTCCTACGGACAAGGGATATATAATCCTTGAATATATCTCTACTGACGTGAAAACCCTAACGGGCTATTTTCACATGCAAATAATGATATTTTTGGGGATATTATTTTGTTTTCATTCCTTAGATACGTTCAAACATTAACAAATATGAATTTTAATTTGGTGCCACCTCTAATATAACCTTTTCATCCCTGAGTACATCCTTTACCAGAATACCGGGCTCATGTATAAGCCATATCTCGCCCCTTTTTTGAAAATGCAAGATAGTCACTTCCCCGACCAACTCCGCCGGAATACCTACAACTAATTTAGCTTCTGCTTCTTTTCCATTGACTTTTACATCGCTTACCCGTGATTCTAACTTTTGCAGATTTTCTTTCAGTTCCGGTGTAAGGATCTCCTCGATAAAAATTGTCGCATCACCCCATTTTTTCGACGTTTCCGGAGTAACCAACGTTTTTGCCGTTGTTAAATCGTTTTTCAGGATTGCATCGATAAATCTTTCTCCTGTATCCTTCACCAAAAGTTCATCGCCACTACAGGATGTAAAAAACATGATTCCCCAAATAAATACAAAGTACAAAATTCCCTTTTTCATGATTGATTGTTTTCATATTAATACTCTTCACGACCAGGAATACGCCAATGCGTAAGACCTATCCCGTGTACAGTATAACAGAACAAACCCAAGCATTGTTCAAACAAGACTTTCATCATATTTTTTACAGAGGATACATTCAACTTCCGATATTTTGATCTATTTTTGAACCCATATAAGATTTGCCGGAAGTGTTCTTTATCTGTTTTTAAGATCTTTATGTTATATGATTGGTGTATTTGACTCCGGATATGGTGGATTAACCATCTTGAAAGAATTTGTGAGACAGTTGCCTCAATACGATTATTGTTATTTCGGTGATAATGCCCGGACGCCATACGGAACGCGATCTTTCGAAACGGTGTACCGGTATACACTCGAATGTGTGAAACATTTGTTCGGCCAGGGTTGCCAATTGGTTATCCTGGCTTGCAATACAGCTTCAGCCAAGGCGTTGCGCACTATCCAGCAGCGCGACCTGCCTTTGATTGATCCCGACAGGCGTGTGCTGGGAGTTATCCGGCCAAGCGCCGAGGCTGTGGGTAACTATACCCGTTCGGGACATGTGGGGATACTGGGAACTGTGGGGACAGTTCAATCCCTTTCATACCCGATCGAAATCAATAAATTAAACCCGCATATTCAAGTCTTCCAGGAAGCATGTCCGATGTGGGTACCATTGGTGGAAAACGACGAATACCGGCATGCTGGCGCCGATTATTTTGTGAAACAGCATATCGACAGGCTTATGCAACAGAGTCCCGACATTGATACTATTGTATTGGCATGTACGCATTATCCGCTATTACTGGATAAGATCGTCCAATTTACGCCTCCACATGTCCGCATATTATCGCAAGGAAATATTGTGGCTACAAGTCTGGCCGATTATCTGCGACGGCATCCCGAAATGGATCGCCGGCTCGAAAAAAATCAAGTACGGATTTTCCAAACGACCGATTCACCTGAAATGTTTGACCACCATGCATCCATTTTTTTTGGAGAAAAGGTGAAGTCGGAACATGTATTGGTGGGTTAATAAACATTGTTGATTTTCAGGTTTTTAAATATTTTGATGTAAAATTATTGCTTCATTGATATTTTGATACATAACATTCTGTAATTTCGCGAATTTTATAAATAATTTCAGTATCAATTTCAAAACCAAAAGAGCCGGACATGAGAAAGTGGAGAACCGATGATTCGGTGGAACTTTATAACATTTCAGGATGGGGATTAAATTATTTTTCCATCAACGAAAAAGGAAATGTTGTTGTTACTCCCAAAAAAGGTGGAGTAAGTGTTGATTTGAAAGAAGTGATCGATGAGTTACAACTTCGTGATGTAACGACTCCGATGCTGTTACGGTTTCCCGATATCCTGGATAATCGCATTGAGAAGATATTCAACAGTTTTAAAGTCGCTGCTGAGGAGTATGGTTACCAGGCGCAGAATTTCATAATTTATCCCATCAAGGTGAATCAGATGCGTCCGGTGGTGGAAGAAATTGTCAGTCACGGAAAAAAATTCAATATTGGTCTTGAAGCCGGTTCCAAACCCGAGCTTCATGCAGTATTGGCGATCAATACCGATACCGATTCGATGATTATCTGTAATGGCTACAAAGACGAAGATTATATCGAATTAGCATTGCTGGCGCAAAAAATGGGCAAACGTATTTTTATCGTCATCGAAAAACTGAACGAGTTGAAATTGGTGGTATCGATGGCTAAACGTTTGAAAGTAGTTCCCAACATCGGTATACGTATCAAATTAGCCAGTATCGGAAGCGGTAAGTGGGAAGAATCAGGCGGCGACGGCAGTAAATTCGGATTGAATTCCAGTGAACTGCTTGAAGCATTGGATTTGCTTGAGAAAAAAGACATGAAAGAATGTCTGAGATTGATACATTTTCACATTGGCAGCCAAGTGACCAAGATACGTCGTATCAAAAATGCTTTGCGCGAAGCATCACAATTTTATGTGCAGCTCCATACTATGGGCTATTATGTTGATTTTGTGGATATCGGCGGCGGACTGGGCGTCGATTACGACGGCACCCGTTCGTCGATCAGTGGAAGCAGCATCAACTACAGTATTCAGGAATATGTCAACGACTCCATCTATACCATTGTGGATGCGAGCAACAAGAACAATATCCCGCACCCGAATATCATTACCGAATCGGGACGGTCGCTTACGGCGCATCATTCGATCCTTGTATTCGAAGTGCTGGAAACCACCACTCTGCCTTCATGGAATGATGAAGAGGAATTGGTCGGGGATGAGCATGAACTGGTGCGCGACCTTTATTCGATATGGGATAACCTGAATCAACCAAAGGTTCTGGAATCGTGGCACGACGCACAACAGATCAGGGAAGAAGCCCTCGACCTGTTCAGTTTGGGATTGATCGATTTGAAGACGCGTGCCCAGATAGAACGATTGTTCTGGTCGGTTGCTCATGAAGCCTATAGCATTGCGGGCGCTTCAAAACATGCTCCTGAGGAACTACGTGCATTGGCCAAATCGCTGTCCGATAAATATTTTTGTAACTTTTCCTTATTCCAGTCTTTACCTGATTCCTGGGCGATCGATCAGGTGTTCCCAATCATGCCCATCCACCGGTTGGATGAAAAACCCGAACGACATGCTACTTTGCAGGACATTACCTGCGACTCGGATGGTAAAATTGATAATTTTATTTCTACACGTAATTTTGCTTACCACCTGCCGGTGCATACACTCAAAAGTAGGGACCCGTACTATATTGGAGTTTTCTTAGTGGGTGCATATCAGGAAATACTGGGTGATCTGCACAACCTGTTTGGCGATACCAATGCAGTTCATGTCGCTATAAACGACGACGGCTACCAGATTGACAAAGTGATTGATGGAGAAACCGTTGCCGAGGTGTTGGAATATGTCCAGTATAATCCCAAGAAGTTGGTCCGTACGGTCGAAACATGGGTGACCGGGTCGGTGAAAGCCGGATTGATTACAGCAGAAGAAGGAAAAGAGTTTTTATCCAACTACCGTTCAGGTTTATACGGTTACACTTATTTGGAGTAAAAATAGTCGTTCCAAATGATGCTTCCGGATAAAAAATAGCGATTCGTCAAATTTTCATATTGGCTCGTCAAAAAAAGTATTAAATAGATTTTTTACCCTTCAATTTTGTGGCATAAATCTATTTAATAAAAAGTGTCATGAAAAATTTGTTTCGTTTTGCAAAAACAGCCGCTGTGGTTTTAGCCATGGCAACGATGGCAGTCAGCTGCCAAAAAGATGAGTACGTATCAGGAGATTCACTTCAAACCGATAATGGAAAAGTAAATCTCAAGATCGCAAGAACCGTTACCGATGATACAAGAAATTGGGGTACTTCCGCAGATTGGATGGGAGGAACGCTTTCTTACCTTGTAGAAGGAAAGAATCTGCCTTCACGCCATCCTGAATTTTTTGAAAATGTTCCTTCAGGCATCGAAGTTCTCAAGGAATCATTTGTATACTTGACTTTTGTGACCGAAGTTGCCAAGTTCAACAATGTGGTAGGATACTATACTTATAGCAAAGACGACCTTATCGGTGATCTTGAAGCGGATCGCGCCTTTATTCTGCAACAGATATTTACATCAGGTACGCAAGGTGTTGATCTGAAGCAGGTAGTATACACTACAACCAAAGGTTTGGAATTCGGTACCACATACGAATTAAGTAATGATGGGGCAAAATTTAAAGCTGGAACTATTATCGGATTTTACTTGTTGCCCAATGGCAGCAATGGTAATTCTCCCATAGTATGGGACAGGGATGGTAAACCCCAGTTTATTGCGACAGATGCAAACGTCAATATTACATCAGAATTGCCTGACGGTGGTAAAGTTTCCCACATTATGGGCCGGACTCTTTGCGATGATTTGATCATAGCTTTTGAAGACTTGAACTCATTGTATAGCAAGAAGAGCGATGAAGACTACAACGACCTCGTATTCGTAGTAGGCGACAACTTAGACTCAAGGCGTGCCGAAAACATTAGGTCATATAATTCAAATTCTTCGGAACCTGCTGACTTGTGGCTGGTAGGTGATTATTGCCAGACAGACGAGCCATGCGTTAAAACACAAGTTGTAGACTTAATAGCCGGACAACATTATACCGCAGGTAACGTGACTGTAACGAATGATGACTCTTATTTGTATGTCACTTATAATACGACAACTGGTTGGAAGTTGGGTATAACACATTTGTATGTGGGTGAAGGAAAACCCCAAAAAATGGCCCCCGGTCAATTAGAAGGACAAGGAGTCTCTGTGGTTTCAGTAACAACCAATTTTGGGATAAGTGCCACCTATAAGTATAACTTAAGTGATCTTCCCGGGTGTTTCTATATTGCCGCTCATGCTGAGGTAAACTCTAACCAATATGGTGGACAAACCGCTTGGGGTAAAGGTGACAAAACCGGTGACAATTGGTCAATGATATTTAATTATTGTAAAGCAGAGTGTTTGTTTAAATAACAAAGATTCGTGAGTCAGCTTAAATTTAGTTGACAAGTTTTACCACACAGATAAAAATACCATCAGGCTTAAGCCTGATGGTATTTTTTTATTTTCAAATGTAAGATCAAGATAAAAAATATGTTTGATCCGGAAACTTCAACTTGAATGTGGCGGAATATGAATTAAAAACAAAAGTTGCGGGACCTTATCGGGACAACAATATTGATTTTTTTCAAATCAATCATTAATTTTGTCCATTCTTATCATCCTTTCCATCCAAAAGATGAATAACACAGCAAACCGGATTAGCGAACTTCTCCAACAACAGGCCGGCTTTTCTCTCGAAACAGCCGACACAACCAGGATGTTTATACTTCTTGCAGTGATTATCCTGTTGGCCGTTATTGTCGACTACATCAGTAAGATTGTTTTTAAAAAGGTTATTATCCCGGTCGTGAAACGGACAAAAACAACTTGGGACGATTTACTTTTGGATAAAAAGGTTATCAATAAACTGGTCAATATCATTCCTGCGCTGTTGGTTTATATCCTGATTTCGTTGACATTCACCCAGGACACATCTCTTGCCGAATGGATCAGGAGACTTTGCTCCATATACATGGTTGCCGTTGTTATCAATTTTGTTTCGGCTATACTTGATCTGATCCAGGAGATTATCCATCTAAATAAAAATCTTAGGAAAAAATCGTTCCACGGGCTGTTCCAGATATTGAAGATCATCTTATTTTTTGTAGGCGGAATTATCATCATCAGCATCATTATCGAGAAATCCCCGGTAACGCTTTTTGCGGGGTTAGGCGCTTCGGCAGCTATTTTAACGTTGGTATTCAAGGATAGCATTGTCGGGTTTGTTTCGGGAGTACAACTATCCGCCAATGACATGCTGCGTGTGGGCGATTGGATTACGGTCCCGAAATACAACATCGACGGGTTTGTTATCGAGGTAACACTTTATACCGTAAAGGTTCGGAATTTCGATAATACCATCACCACCATACCACCATTCGCTTTGGTGAACGAATCGTTCCAGAACTGGCGGGGAATGCTGGAGTCGGGAGGAAGGCGTGTCAAACGTTCCATCAACATCGATATGAACAGTGTAAAGTTCTGTACTTCCGAAATGCTTGCAAAATACAGGAAAATAGGATTATTGAAAGAATACATCGATCAGAAAGAGTCTATTCTCCATGCCCACAACCAAAACCACAACATAGACAATTCCGTGCCGGTGAATGGCCGGAGGCAAACCAATATCGGAGTATTCAGGGCATATCTCGAACGCTATATTGAAAGCCTAGATCAGGTTAATAAAGACCTTCACCACATGGTGAGGCAACTACAGCCTACAGAAAAAGGGATACCTATCGAATTATATTTTTTCTCTGCCGAAAAAAATTGGATCAAGTACGAACAGATACAGGCCGATGTTTTCGATCATGTTTTGGCCATTATCCCCGAGTTCGATCTGCATGTATTTCAAAACCCGTCGGGAAACGATATAGTCGATTTGAAAAATGACATTGAATTAAGGCATGCTTGAAGAATTGACAGCTGAAAATTGACAGTTAGAGATCGTTCGTAAATAATTTTACAAATAAGGTAATAAGTGACATGTTAAACAATAAGTTATCAGATTTCGCCGCTGTCAGGGTCAAGACCACTGACAGGGCCGCGCTCCCTGACAGTGGTTGATAGACCCTGTCAGTGGAGGAACTTGACAGATTATTTTTTAAACATCACTAAAACTATACTGTGAGCAGTATAGTACGGGTTTCTATTATTATCTACGTTAGTCGGATAATTATAGTCTCGTACGGGATGATAATCAAGGGATCTTGAAATGTATATAAGATCGTAGGTATTATTTCTGATAATCATATTTTACAAATATTTTTATTGCCACAATATGTGAAAATACTATTTTATTTTTGGAATAGCTTCCACACCTTGTGAAACATCATTTTTATTTTTTAAGATGCTTTCACCATATGTGAAACTGCCTATTTACTTTTTTTGCAGGTTTTACAACCAGTGAAAGGTGCAGTTTTTATTTTTTAATGCATCCACCATTTGTGGAAAATATTTTTATATATTTCTAAGGAACGTGTTCAAAATAATATTCCCATTTTCTATAATAAGGTCATTGATAGAAATTGAGAGATGTCTCCATGCGTGTACTCGTACCTCGTACACTTAGTCGACATGACGCGTTCACGTACGGTAAAAAGGGGGGGATAGGG
>JAVBNI010000113.1:0-27949 GCA_031551645.1 Bacteroidales bacterium
ATCAATAGTATGTCGGATAACAAATGATCGCACATGTTAACTACACGGGGATCGGGGACTTCTTGAAAATAGTGAGATATATCTTGTTCCATTCAGCAAAGGTAAAAAAGGATGGAAAAATTTGATGCGGTTGCCCTGACATTTATTCCATCATTCCATCTATTATAAAAACACGTACTATATGAAAAAGTTAATCCCATTACTCATGCTTGTTTTTCTTACCGGAACAGCTTTTGTTTCGGATACCGAAAGAACGTACATTCCTGTTTTCATGAGCCGTGAAACACTGGAAAAATCCGTTTCGTATATTGCCGGGGAACGTGAAATGAAACAAACCGGTAAGGTTTATTACCGCGCTCCCTATATTTATGTGAATGAGCGCTACAAAGGTGTTCATGTGATCAATAATACCGACCCGGCTCATCCCGTTAACGAAGGTTTTATCCTTGCTCCCGGCTGTATCGACATGGCTGTAAAAGGGAACATCCTTTATCTCGACAATGCGGTGGATCTGGTGAGTTTCGATTTAGACAATAAATCGGTAACCAAACGTATCCGCAATGTTTTTCCGGAGCCGATACCGCCTGAAGATTTTTATTATTTCATGTCTACCGACCGTCCGAAAGGATACGTTGTCGTCGAATGGAAAAAACATCAATAATCCGGGCATCATATGAAAAAGATTTTATACCTTATTTTATTGGCCGTTGTTGCAACATCGTGTGCAGCAGATTCCGGCTCCGACTCAGGGTCTTCCGAAGGTAAGGGAGGCTCTATGGCGCGATTCGCCATCAAAAATGACATTTTGTATACAGTATCTGTCGACACTTTGAAACTATTTGACATTTCCGACCCGGCAAACCCCAAATATTCACCCGAAAGGGATTTACGCGCGGGTTTTGACATCGAAACCGTCTTTCCCATGAACGACATGCTGTTTATCGGTTCACGCAGTGGCATGTATGTTTACGATATCTCGATGCCGAAATTTCCTACGCTTTTATCCGAGGTACGTCATATCAGGAGTTGCGACCCGGTGGTGGCGCAAGGCAATTATGCCTATGTCACGCTTAACACGAATTTCAGCAGTTGCGGAAACAGCACCAATAATGTGTTGGACATATATGATATCAGTAACCCGGTGGATCCCATCCTGAAACGAACATTGTCATTAAACGGGCCAAAAGGTCTGGGTATCGACGGGAACAAACTATTTGTTTGCGACAAGGGCTTAAAAGTATTTAATGTGTCCGATCCGTTAAATATCAGGCAAATTGATGACCTTGCCGAAATAGACGAGGTGAATATCCGGTCGTCTTATGATGTGATCCCGGTGGACGGATTGTTGATCTTGGTTGCAACGGAAGGCTTATACCAGTTTGACTATACAGGCGAGAAATTGAAGTTTGTCAGTAAAATAGAAATAAACTGATCCGGCCATGAGGAAATTCTTCTGCTTGTTGCTGCTTGTATGGGGTTGCCTTGCTGTGGCGGACGCACAAATGCAAAACGGGAATGATGCAAATGATCCCCCGGCAACCCGCTTGTATTCGAAACACCAGAAAAAATACACTTTCGCAATACAACCGATGCAAATGTTCAATTGGAGTCTGCGGCTCGATTTTGAAATACGCCTGGGCGACGGTCTCGGTTGGCTGCAATTTGGCCCTGCCATATACGGTTCTCCTAACGAAAGCACCAATTACCCCAAATATTATTACGATGAATATGGGGATTACCATTACCCGGATGTTTGGTTCCACCTCAACCTGCGCGAACCGTATTCGCATATGAAAGGCGCCGGGTTGGACATAAATTACAAGCGATTTGTCAATCCAGCACGTTCGTTTTATTTTGCCGCTGGTTTATCTTACACTTATTTCAAAATCAAGTATTGGGGACGCGAATGGTACGACTATATCGAAGATGACCTCGAGTATCGTGAATACAGGTTGGATTATCAAGACCAACAAATTAACAGGATAGGCGTCAATACTTATTTCGGTTATCAAATTCCCACACGGAAAGCTTTTCTTTTCGATATGTTTTGGGGAATTGCTTACCGGTACAGTTTCTACGAAAAAGAGAATCCGATATTCAACGAATACATGATCTCATACGGGCGCAGGGGATTGGTTTTCCTGACGGGAGTGAGGATTGGCGTTGGATTCATGGGGAAAAATTGAATAACTGAATAACTGAAAATTTTCACTCTTCACTTTTCTGTCAGGCCCGCCTGAATGGCGTAGTTGGGCAGGCTGCGATAGCTGCTGACAGGGTCGTTTTTACTGTTTGACGGGTTAACAAGTCTACTTGTCTAACCGTCTTCTTGTTCTCCCGTTAACCCAATAGCATCTCGCCGCTGTCGGGGATCGGTTATTGTTCCATCCGCAATTGCGGAAGACACCGTCGTCAGGTTTTTTATATGCTCCGTAACTTTTGCGCACACTGTCGCCACGGTTTTTGCCTATTCCGCAACTTTGACGCATACTGTCGTCACGGTTTTGGTGTGTTCCGCAATTGCGGAAGGTATTGTCGCCACGGTTTTGATGTGCTCCGGAATCGCGGAGCATACCGTCGCCGCAGTTTTGATATCCTCCGCAACTCCGGAAGGTGTTGTCGCCGCAGTTTTGCTTCCGTCCCAAAATTTATTCAACAAAACCATCGCTATTCCACTTTCAGAAAAAGCCCTGTCAGTGGGCTTTGACCCTGACAGTGGCGGGTTGAGTATTGTTTGACGAATGAACAAGTAAACATGTCACCCGTCACATGTCACCAAATTCCCGGCATCCGACCCTGACAGGTTCTACCGAACCCTGTCAGGCCGTTGTGCGCTTTTCATTCTTCACTCTTCGTTCTTCACTCTCCACTTTTCCCCGATCCGGTTTATCTTTCTACGGCAAATCTGTTTTTGTTGCAGTTCAACCTTGCCTTAGTCTTGGCAAGTCTGTTCCTAACCCGTTTTATCTTTGCCATAACTGTGGCAAATCTGTTTTCGATGCGGTTTGAACTTGCCTTAGTCTTGGCAAATCTGTATAGGTTCTAGTTGGTATTTACCGTAAGCGTGACAGAAGAACAGCTTTTCAGGCCCGACTGAATGATACGTCGGGCAGGTTACAATATTTTTTACTGACGGATAGACAGAGAGGACAAGTAAATGGATAAACAAAAAACAGGTAGACCTGTCTACTTGTCTACCTGCTTTCTCATCAACTAATTTCCCGGCATCTGACCCCAATAGTAGTAGGTGTCTGTCAAGAAATCTCTCTTGCGGCTGATATATTCTGAATACTTATATTTCAGTTATTCAGTCATTCAATTATTCAGTTATTCAACCTGCCACTTTCAACTTCTTACTATATTTGTCGCCAAATGATTAACAAACGGTGATACATGAAAAAGGAGTCGTGGGTATTATTCGGATTTATTGTCTTAAAGTTTCTGTTACAGTATTTTCTGATCAATCCTGAATATGAACTGCACAGGGATGAATATTTACATCTTGACCAGGCGAATCACTTAGCCCTTGGTTACGCGTCTGTTCCACCTGTTACTTCCTGGATTTCCTGGGTTATTTCGTTATTGGGTAACGGGGTGTTTTGGGTAAAATTTTTCCCTGCCCTTTTCGGAGCGCTGACAATTTATGTCGTCTGGAAAACCATCGAGGAATTGAACGGCAACCTGTTTGCATTGATCCTGGGAGCAACTTCCGTGTTGTTTTCGGCTATTTTGCGGATCAATATTTTGTATCAACCCAATTCGTTGGACATACTTGCATGGACAACCTTCTATTTTATCGTTATCAAATTCGTTAACACCAAAAACAGCAAATGGCTTTTTATCGGGGCATTGGTATTTGCCATCGGTTTTTTAAACAAGTACAATTTTATCTTTTTGCTTATCGGACTTTTCCCTGCCATACTTATGAGTAAACAACGCAACATATTTGCCAATAAGCAGTTTTACATAGCAGTTGTTTTGGGATTGCTACTTATCTTTCCCAATCTCGTATGGCAATACCGGAATGATTTTCCGGTCTTTCACCATTTGAAAGAATTATCGGAAACGCAATTGGTCCATGTGAACAGGCTGGATTTTCTGAAAGAGCAACTTCTCTTTTTCTTAGACGCATGGTTTGTGATTTTAGTAGCCTTCTATGCCTTGCTGCTTTATCCGCCATTCAAAAAGTATCGTTTCTTCCTTTGGTCGATTATTTTTACGCTTGCCGTTTTTACTTATTTGAGAGCCAAACCTTATTATGCAATAGGACTGTACCCTGTTTATATTGCTTTTGGCTCGGTTTTTCTTGCCGGGGTTCTCAGCGTCGGCTGGAAAAGATACCTGCAACCGGTAGCCGTAGCAATGGTTGTTACATTTTTTATTCCCTTGCTGATGGTTGCCTTTCCCAACAAAAGCCCGGGCTACATAAAAGCAAATGCCGACCGGTACAAAGCGCTGGGATTGCTTCGCTGGGAAGACGGGAAAGACCACTCATTGCCGCAGGATTTTGCCGATATGCTTGGTTGGAAGGAATTGGCCGGGAAAGTAGATTCTATCTATCGTAATTTACCCGATATTGACCAAACGCTCATCCTCTGCGATAATTACGGAGAAGCAGGGGCAATAAATTTCTACACACAAAATCGGAAAATCAGAGCAAATTCATTCAACGCTGATTATCTCAATTGGTTCGACCTCAATACTAACATCACTCAAATAATCCTGGTAAAAACAGCAACGGACAATGATGAACTCGAAAAAACCGCACAATCCCTGTTCGATACTGTTTTTGTAGCTGGCCGGATCACGAACGAATTGGCCAGGGAAGAAGGAACAACCATTTATGTATTGAAAGGCGCTAAAACAGATATCAATAAATACCTGCAGGACAACGTTGATCAAAAGAAAAAAAAGCAATGAATAAAGAAAAATGGATGAAAATGGTGACGAGTGAAGAATGAAGATTTTTCAGTTATTCTGTCATTCAGTTATTCAATCATTCTGTTATTCTGTCATTCAGTCAAACATTTTCGACTCTTTGTTGTTAGGTCGTTGAAATAATCTATCGCTGGTTGATACACTATGTTTGTCGTTATACCTGTATTTCCTTTGGTCCTATTTGCGATATGCAGGGGAAATAATACCTTTGTGTTCCGAAAAATAGATATGCTTTAATGAAAATCTTCTATATAGGACTATTCTTGTGTGTGATTAACACGTTGGCTTATGCGCAGAATGAGCGTTTTAAGTCGTTATTCGTATATAACTTTACGAAAAATATTGAATGGCCGTCTGAGTACAAAAAAGGCGATTTTGTTATCACAGTCCTGGGTAATTCGGCCATGTTTCCCGAACTGCAACAAAATGTGAAGGGAAAAACATACGGGAATCAAACCATAGAAGTAAAACAGGCTGCTAACATCATGGGTATCGAAAGATGTAATATTCTGTATATCCCCCTACAGCAAAGCAATCTTATAGAAGCCGCACAAAAACAGCTTGCCGGAAAACCGACATTGATCATTGCCGAAAAAGCAGGCTTGATGAGGCAGGGAGCGGATATTAATATTGTACAGGTCAGTGGGAAACTTCAATTTGAGGTTAATCCCAAGCAAATGGAAAACAAAGCCCTGAAAGTAAACAAAGCCCTGGTCAATTTGGGGATTGTTTATGATTCGGGCACAACGCGAAAAATACCCGATTTGGAATCGGTAGATGATACCAGTGTTCCCAGATAAGAGATATAGACTTAATAATTTTGAATCATCCAATCAAGTTATTTTGAAAATGAAATCGCTTCGAAAATCTATCATAGTTGTTGTTCTCCTGGGTATTGTGATAACCTCATTTGCCCAGACCAAGACTGTTTCGGAAATGACCAGAACGGATGTACTGAAGCTTACATCCGATGAACTGTATCGCCTGTCGCTTGAGGATATCATCAAATTGTCAGAAATTGCCGGGGTATCGGTGGAGGAATTGTACGAAATGGTGAGTACCTCATCGCGTGCGGAGGAAGCAAAAACAGAGGCACCTAACGTAATGCATGTTGTGACGCGTGAAGACATTAAACACCGCGGATACCGGAGCCTTCGCGAAGTGTTGATCAACATACCCGGATTCGGAGTTTTCATGAAAGACGTACAATACGTCGCACAAGTACGCGGTATTGCACCGAACGACAACGAAAAGATCAGTTTTATGCTCGACGGGCACCGTATCAATCAAATGTCCGAGCCTGACATCCTGAACAGTCCCATCAACCTGAGTAATCTCGAACGCATCGAAATCATCGTAGGGCCCGGATCTGTCCTTTATGGCGCCGAAAGCCTGGTGGCCATCGTAAATATGATTACCCGCAAGGCATATAACAACGAAGTAAGCGTAACTGTTGGCGCACCCGAAGAATATGCCGTGAACGCTACCGTAGGCAAAGTATGGGATACGGACAAGAATATCACATTTTCCTTCACGGGAATGCAGCGCGAAGGTTGGAATGCCTATCAAGTGGGAGCCGTTGAAGCGGGATCGGTATACGAAAGCCTAAGCAAGGCCAACAGCACCATGCCTCAACGCATGTATCCAAGTTTCTTTATCACGGCCAACGGCCAATATGAAGGATGGAGCATTGGCATGTCGTCATTCAGCTTTGCCAGCTCACGCATTGGCTGGGCGGGGGTAATTTCACTTGAAGACAGGGAGAAGCTTCACAACCAGGATTATATCAACTCCATAGTCGTGAAAAACGAAAGTAAGTTGACCGATAAACTTGGATTTATGTTTTCAGCCAGTTTCGACAACAAACAAGCCGTACAGCCCAACAACCTCACGATGACCCAGAATTCGTATAAAGCAGAAGCCGGGATCAACCACACCACAAAACAGAACTTTTTGCAAGCCGGTGTACAGCTGGGGTTTTACCAGGAACGCAATGATGTGGTGTTGGATTATGCCGATTCTGTGTACATGTATTTTCCCTGGTCGGGCGGTGTGCCCGACAAGTATTACAAAACGATTGTGGAACATCCATTAGTACCGAATACCGATCTTTGGAGTGTGGGGGGATATGTTTCAGACAAGTATTCCGTTTCCGACGAATTAAAGCTGGTGGCTGCCATTCGTGCCGATTACAACTCGGTGCTCGAAAACAACCGGGTATCAGTGAGTCCGCGTGTAGCTGCAATATACATGCCGTCGAAACATTTCACCACCAAACTGATGTTTAATGCCGCTACCCGTTATCCATCGGCACGCGCCAGTCACCTAAATGTGTGGGACCAGAGCAAGCCTACCCGCCAAGGACGTATGGTGACCAAACCCGAGCAGTTGATGACCGTTGAATCGGAGAACATTTATTTTGCCAATAATACCAGAATTTCACTGGTAGGATATTATCAATACCTGAAGAACTTTATCTCTTGGTTTGAACCGTTCATGAATATAGGTAATTTTAGTGGCTGGGGCCTCGAAGCTACTTGGAAAACGGCATTTACGCCCAACATCACTGCATGGGCAAATGCCACATACAACAATACTAATTTCACGCAAAAAGCAGCTACGCCAATCGACCAGGACGGAGCAGTGATTCCGACTTCAACTGTAGTGAATGACAAGAATGAGATGATCGCTGTGCCTGTATTTAGTGGCAGTGTTGGCGCCGATTTCAGATTATTCGGGAAGTTATATTTTTCGCCGTTCATGAATTATTTTACCCACCAGCCTACAACGGATTATTCCCACTACAATGCCGCCACCGGTAAATTTGATTTCTTTTATGTAAAGAACCAGGTGTACCTCAATGCAGCCCTCACATACGAAGGTATTGTCAAAGGGCTTGATTTACGGATTGCCGCCCAGAACATTCTGAATAACCAACACCAGGTAGGAACTGTTTTTGCAAATCAAACCTACACCCCGCAAGGCTTTACATTCCAAGCTACATTGTTTTATTCGTTTTAAGTACTTGCTGATAAATAATGCGAAGCAAGAGTTAAAGCTTGAAAAACTATATTTTCATAACCGGAGGTCGTTGACCTTCGGAAAAGCGACATAACAGAACATCTGCCTGTAAGGCAGTATTTTGGTTCTGATATAGTTCTGCCTTGCAGGCAGGTAAGATGTGTATTTTTCCCTCGGGTTGCACTTAGCTTACCCGAGGTTATGAAAATACAGTTTTTCAAGCTGGTCGACAATATCTATCCAACCCTTGATTGGCATAAATAATCGGTTTTTTTACATCGACACATAACGTTGATTTAACGTACTTTGCGTTCATTTTCAATTCTCCATTCTCCATTCTCAATTATTTACCCGTCCGTTGTTTGTTGAAAAATATATGTAATTTTGCATGTATCTTCGACAAATATAAAGGAATAATGAGCAAATTAAAGGAATCATGGGTAGATCAATACCAAATTCATTCATACGAAATTGATCAGCGCAGTTGCCTGTCAATTGTTGCCGCCGTCAATTATTTTCAGGAAAGCGCATGGCGTAATGCCGATGCAATGGGTTTCGGATTCAAAGCCTTGAGCGAAAAAGACCGTTTTTGGGTACTTTCGCGCCTATATGTCGAGATGTATCATTATCCGCTTTGGGGTGAATTCATCCAGTTGGAAACCTGGCCCAAAGGCATGGAAGGCTTGTTTGCCTTGCGCGATTTTCGCATCAAAACGGCCGAAGGCAGCAAATTGCTTGGTGCAGGAACATCGGCATGGTTGATTATCGATGGCACTACACATCGTTTGCAACGTGTGGATCACGTATGCGGAGATATGCCCTATTATCCACAGAACGCTTTGTCTCGTCCGCCTGAAAAAATCGGCCTTGCGGAGAATATGACTCCACATGCGAAAATTATAGCCGGGTATACTGATGTAGACGTCAACAACCACGTCAATAATGTCTGTTATCTGAACTGGGCGGTAAGCTATCTTCCGCTGGAAGACACAAAACTGACCGTTCGTTCCGTCGAAATCAATTTTTTGTCTGAAGCCCTCCTGCATCATCCCGTTGAGTTGTTCTATGGGAAGACAGCAGATGATTTTTATATCTGTTCGTTACAAAATTCGGAAACGAAGAAAGAATATTGCCGTTGCCGGATCGCGATAAATTAAGGGATAGATAAATATATGTTGGTTAAAAAATGCGTTAAATCACCTAAGATTGATGCCCTAACGGGCAATTATTAGTTGGGGGACGATTTTTTCTATTGATGTTGTTGTCCTATGGACAATTTAGCGCAAGCGATCTCACGCAAGTAATTCCGGTAATGGCAATTCCCCGTTAGGGGAACTTAGCAAAGCGGTCTCACGCAGCGCCAGCAAGTAAAAATGTCAATAGAGCTATACATGCAAAAAGAATTAAATTGCCCGTTAGGGCATAAACGAATGTAAAAACTTCACGCCAATAACTTTTTGCGCTTGATCCTTATAGCACAAAAGATTTCATTGTCAGGGTAAAGAACTCCCTGACAGCGGTCGATAGATACTGTCAAAGGAAAGAGAAAAGAAAAAATATTCCCAAGTACATCTTTAAATTTTTCAGAAAATGACAAACCATGGTTTGATAAGAGTTGCAGCAGCAATTCCCGAGGTAAAAGTAGCTGATTGTTCGTTTAATGCTGCCGAAATCAGAAAGATGATTGACAAGGCTGTCGCCCGTGGGATACAGTTTGTGTGTTTCCCGGAATTGTCGGTTACCGGATATACCTGCGGCGATTTATTCCAGCAACAACTTCTGATAGAGCAGGCAGAGATCGCTGTCCGGGAATTGCTGGAAACAACCAATCATCTGGATATTATTTTCATCATCGGTACGCCTTTACCCTGGCACGGGAAATTATTCAACACAGCTTTAGTGTGTCAGAAAGGAAATATCCTGGGTATCGTCCCGAAAACCTATCTACCCAACTACAACGAATTCTATGAAAAACGGTGGTTTGTGTCGGGAGCTGATCCCGGATGTAGCGGGGAAGTGGTTTACGCAGGTCAGCATGTCCCGTTTTGCCGCGAAATCTTGTTCCGGAGCAAGGAAGATGAGAAGATCGCTTTTGCCGTAGAATTATGTGAAGATTTATGGGCGCCTGTCCCGGTGAGTTCAGACATGGCCATGCATGGGGCTTCCTTTATTTTTAATATTTCGGCAAGCAATGAGTTAACCGGTAAAAACGACTACCTGAAATCTCTTGTCCAGCAGCAATCAGCGCGATGTATCGCCGGTTACATATATGCTTCGGCTGGCTGGGGCGAGTCTACTACCGACCTGGTTTTTGCCGGGAACGGGTTCATCTGCGAAAACGGTATCATGTTAGCACAATCCGAACGTTTCCTGTTCGAAGAACAACTTGTTGTCAGCGAAATAGACATCGAACGATTACTTGCCGATCGTCAGAGAATCAGTTCTTTTGAATATAAATGTACGGAAAATGATCCTTGTATTGCTGGTTTTTCCATGCCCGAAGCCGACGATTTCCATCTTACACGCAGAATCGAACCGCAGCCGTTTGTTCCGTCGGGAGATGCATATGATGAACGTTGCCGTGAAATTTTCTCCATTCAGATAGGCGGATTGGCCAAACGACTGATGCATACCGGTATCAAAAAAGCAGTAGTTGGCGTTTCGGGTGGATTGGATTCCACACTGGCGCTTCTGGTATGTGCCGGGACTCTTGATAAATTGAAGATAGCGCGTGAAAATATTATTGGCATCACTATGCCGGGATATGGAACGACAGGACGTACGCGTAACAATGCCTTGCAATTGATGCAATCGTTGGGTATTACCATCAGGGAGATTGATATAACGGCAGCATGCGACCAGCATTTCAGGGACATCGGGCACGATGCTTCAACGCTCAACGTAACATTCGAAAATGTACAGGCTCGCGAACGGATGCAGATATTGATGGATATTGCCAACCAGGAGAACGGATTGGTCGTCGGTACGGGCGACATGTCGGAACTTGCCCTGGGATGGGCTACTTATAACGGCGATCACATGTCGATGTATGCGGTCAACACCTCCATACCGAAAACTTTGGTCAGGCATTTGGTTCGCTGGATTGCCGATACGCGAATGGACGACCTGACAAAAGCTGTTTTGACGGATGTTCTCGACACACCAGTAAGCCCCGAACTATTACCGGCAGGCGATGATGGCGAGATTATACAGCGGACGGAAGATGTAGTCGGCCCATATGTTCTGCACGACTTTTTCCTTTATTATGTTATCCGTTTCGGATTTGCACCCCGGAAAATACTGTTTCTTGCCGAACACGCATTTGCAGGCGTCTACGATGGAAAAACAATTCGTCAATGGATGAAAGTTTTTTACCGGCGTTTTTTCAGTCAACAGTTCAAACGCTCCTGTATACCTGACGGACCGAAAGTAGGTTCGATCAATCTTTCTCCACGCGGTGACTGGCGGATGCCCAGCGATGCCAGCGCGAATCTATGGTTAAAAGATCTGGATTGAGTTGAATGATTATCATGCGGAGAACATTAAGCAATGATCAATGGTTAATGGTTAATGGTTAATTATCAAATATCACAAGTTCGTTGACACTCTAAAGGACTTTTTAAATCTCAGCACTTCGTTTACATTCTTTTATTTTTTCTTTCAAAAACCTCTCCCCTAAAACCATTGAGAGGTTTTGAAAGAAAAAAATTACTTCCGGCTTGTAAACGAACTTGTGATATTTTTTTGTAAACAAACTCCTGAGATTTATCAATTAATCATTAATCATTGATCATTAACCATTTTTTATTTGCTCTCTATGTGGCTACAAAACATTATATTCGCAACATGAATCAGCAACTTTATTCGTCAAAACTTCTCGAAAATGTAGTCAACGAGTTTGCGAAGCTACCGGGTATCGGCAAAAAGACTGCCTTGCGTATGGCTTTGCATCTTTTGAAACAGGATCCCGTGTCGGTTACTCAGTTCGGACAAGCCGTGATACAGTTGCGCAACGAGATCATGTATTGTAAACATTGCCACAACTTATCGGATACCGAAGTTTGCGAAATCTGTTCCAATATGCGTCGCGATCATTCGACGGTATGCGTGGTGGAAAATATCCGCGATGTTATGTCGATCGAAAATACCATGCAATATCAGGGTGTTTATCATGTCCTGGGTGGAGTCATTTCACCGATGGACGGCATAGGCCCTTCCGACCTGACAATAGATTCGTTGGTGGAAAAGGTTGCCGGCGAGGAGATAAAGGAGGTAATTCTGGCGCTTAGCACCACTATGGAAGGCGACACGACAAATTTCTACATTTACAGGAAGCTGAAAGATTATCCGGTTACGATTTCTACCCTGGCACGAGGCGTATCTATTGGCGACGAACTGGAATATACCGACCAGGTAACCCTGGGACGTTCCATCGTCAACCGGATGTTGTTCGAATGCACTTTCAATAAAAATAATTGACCGGTTTCTCACCGGAAACACTTTAATCCTGAAAAGTTTATTCCTAAGAATCTGTTTAAATTTTGAATTCTAAAATGGTTAAGGATTGTTTCATCCTCGTTCCTCGTCTTCGCAATGACGTGTTTTTGCGTCATTGCGAGGCGACAGCCAAAGCAACTTAGCGAAGCGTTCTCACCGAAGGTAATCTCTACAAAATCAACATTTGTTATATGCTGATAATCACACATAAATATCATTTTAAAATAGTTTCTAAAATTATCGGAAAATGATCAACGAATATCTGATTAACCCCGGAAGTATTGCTGTTATCGGTGGCTCGAATCATACCGGGAAACCGGGAGGGCATTTGCTGAAAAATATCCTCGACGGAGGATATACAGGCGCTTTATATGTGGTCAATCCTAAAGAGGACAACGTACAAGGTGTGAAAAGTTTCCGGAATGTGGAACTTCTCCCCGATGTCGATCTGGCTGTTCTGGCTATTCCGGCACAGGCCTGCCTCGATGCTGTGAAAATACTGGCATATACAAAACATACCCGGGCGTTTATTATCATATCGTCAGGGTTCAGCGAAACCGGACACGAAGGAGCGTTGTTGGAACAACAAATAACGAATGTTGTAAATGAGGTCAACGGCTGCTTGATTGGCCCTAATTGTACCGGCGTATTAACTCTGAATCATTCAAGTATTTTCACATTACCCGTCCCGCCTTTGGACGAACATGGCTGCGATTTGATTTCCAGCTCAGGCGCAACGGCGGTATTTATCCTTGAATCGGGTATATCCAAAGGGTTACGGTTTTCGTCGGTTTTCTCGGTAGGCAATTCTGCTCAAACAGGAGTGGAGGATGTCCTCAAATATATGGATGAAAGTTTCGATCCGGTAAAAAGTTCGCGGATCAAAATGGTATATGTCGAAAGCATCAAAGATCCGGATACGTTTTTGTTTCATGTCACCTCCTTAGTCAACAAAGGTTGCCGCATTGCAGCAATAAAAGCGGGCGTATCACAAGCCGGCAGCCGCGCAGCACAATCGCACACAGGAGCATTGGCTTCGTCTGATTCGGCTGTCGAAGCGCTGTTTCGTAAAGCGGGCATCGTGCGGTGCAGCGGACGCGAAGAACTTACTATTGTCGCGGCAATCTTCACATTGAAGGAATTAAAAGGGAAACATGTGGCCATCATCACACACGCGGGAGGCCCGGCAGTAATGCTTACTGACGCATTGGAACGCGGGCACATCAGTATTCCCGACCTGGACGGCCCTGCTGCCGAAGAATTGAAAGCCCTGCTGCTGCCTGGCGCGTCCGTATCAAACCCGATCGACATGTTGGCTACCGGCACTGCACAACATCTGGCAACAGTGATCGATTATTGCGAAAACCGGTTCGATGAAATTGACGCCATGATGGTCATCTTCGGAACACCTGGGTTGGTGCGTATCTTCGATGCTTATGAAATCTTGCATCAAAAGATAGAAAGTTGCAGCAAACCCATTTTTCCGATTCTTCCGTCGGTAGTTACAGCCGATGAGGAAGTAAAGTTTTTCATCGACAAAGGGCATGTCGCGTTTTCGGACGAAGTAACATTGGGAACGGCTGTCGCCAAAGTACTCAACACGCCCAGACCGGAACCGGCTGTACCCGTATTACGCGGAGTCGACGTTCCTCAGATACGCAAAATCATCGACCAGCTGGAGCCTGGATTTGCTGCGTCGGGTGTTGTACAGCAATTGCTTTCGGCTGCCGGCATCAATGTCGTTTCCGAATTTGTCACTACCAGCAAGGAAGAATTGATTGCACACGCCCGGAAAGTAGGGTTCCCGTTAGTGATGAAAGTAGTAGGGCCGGTGCACAAATCTGATATCGGTGGGGTGGTTTTGAATATCAAGACGGAAGGCCATCTTGCTTTTGAATTCGATCGTATGATGCAGCTACCCGGCGTCACTGCCGTCATGGTTCAACCAATGCTTTCCGGAACCGAGCTGTTCATCGGGGCAAAATATGAAGACCGGTTCGGACATGTTATCCTGTGCGGGCTGGGCGGCATTTTTGTAGAAGTTCTGGAAGATATAGCTTCAGGTCTGGCGCCGTTGAGTTATAACGAAGCTTATTCGATGATACGGTCGTTGAAGAGTTATAAGATCATACACGGCACCCGGGGACAAAAAGGGATCAACGAACACAAGTTTGCAGAGATTATTGTACGTTTGTCGTCGCTAGTCCGTTTCGCTACCGAAATCAAGGAACTTGACCTCAATCCCCTGTTGGCTACCGAAAAAGATATTATTGTGGTAGATGCAAGAGTACGGATCGGAAAGAATTGATCGATCACATTAAATTTTGAAACCCATGGATAATAAAACTATTGCCGGCATACGACTTGCAAGCCAGATGATTTTACATACAAAATTCAAAACACCCGGAGAAGTCGTCTCATGGATGGGTGCTATGCAAGCTCAGGATTACAACATGGCCAAATGGGCGATCGGCGTGCGGACTAATAATTGTACAAACCGGATGGTGGAAGAAGCCTTTAACCGGGGAGAAATCCTCAGGACCCACGTAATGAGGCCGACCTGGCACTTTGTTGCTCCGGAGGACATCCGGTGGATGCTTTTATTAACTGCCCCACGGATCAAGTCGTCTACCAAATCAAGGGACAAAGACCTGGAGATTACCGAAGAAATATACACAAAGACCAACCAGGTGATCGTAAAAACATTGGAAGGCGGTAAACATTCTACCCGTGAAGAGCTTGCGGTAGCGATTGAGAAATTCGGCATTGTCGTCGACTCCTCCCGACTCAATCATTTTATGATGCGGGCTGAATTGGACGGGATTGTTTGCAGTGGCGCCTTAAAAGGAAAGAAACATAGTTATGCCTTGCTGGAGGAACGAGTCTCCCCGACTACTCCCCTATCGAAGGACGAAGCATTGGCAAAACTTGCCCGGACATATTTCAAGAGTCATTGCCCTGCCACCTTGCAGGATTTCATCTGGTGGTCGGGCCTTTCCGCCACGGATGCCCGGCATGCGATGGAGATGGTCAAGAAGGATTTTATTCCGGTTAAAACGGATCAACAGGAGTACTGGATATCGGACTCATTTACCTGCCAGCGCATGATGAATCATACATTAATCCATCTTCTGCCGGCTTTTGACGAATACATCATCAGCTACAAGGACCGCAAGGCGGTACTTCCTCTGGAAAATCATTCCAGGGCTGTTTCAAGCAATGGTATTTTCCGGCCCGTTGTCACACAAAACGGACAAGTAATCGGTATATGGAAAAAAGCATCCGTCAAAAATAAGATCATAACAACAGAATTCTTTGAACAACCGGATAAAGACATACAAGAACTAATCAACCATGCAGCTTCGGAATTCGGTCATTTTCTGAATGAAACTTTATGACAGGATTACCTACGGTGAGATCGCTTACGCTAAGTTGCCTGCGGCGAGCTAAAGGTTTACAGGATTTTGATCGCCGAAAGCGATTTATTTTGTTAAGGTATGCTTTAAAAATAGCATATAAATTTTTCGGCAAACTGATCTTTGTGTCTTTGAGTCTTAGTGGCCGATTTTCATGCCACGAAGGCACTAAGACACAAAGCAGAAATTCAGGACAAAATCGCAATATCCAGACGTTACATTTGACAACCACAAATTACTTCTTTTTAAACAAATCAGATATGTTATATGGATATTTTTCTGTACTTTTACTGCCAGATATTCCACCTGATAGTTCAAATAAGAAATGAGAGAATATGCTATTCATTTGCTTTACATCGTAATGGCGGGTATGTTGTTTTCTTGCAAGCAGCCCGCTAATAGGGAAAACAATGATTTAATCGGCAAAGCGCAGCAAGCTTTAGAACAATCACCCGATAGTGCATTTGTATTGCTCTCTTCCATAAACCATACGATGCTCGATGCAAGACAATATGCGGCATACATCCTGTTAAAAATAGAAGCAAAGGATAAGACAGACCGGGATATAACAGAAGATACGGTGATATTCCATGCGAAGGATTATTTCGTTTCGGTTGCAAACAATGAAAAATCTGCCCTGGCCTGTTTTTATGCCGGAAGGGTAAGGCAGGAACAGGGAAAAGAACGTGAAGCCCTATCGGAATACCTGGATGCTGCCCGATTTGCCGAAACTATTACCAACTATGGACTGAAAGGACGTATTGATTACTATATCGGACAAATCAACTATGAACACGGGGAATACGAAGAAGCAATGTCCCGCCTGAAAAAATCGGCGCAATGGTACCATCTGGCCGGGCTGTTTTCGCACGAAGCGCAGGTGTTGACGATGACAGGCAACATACACCTGCTGACCGGCGGGGCAGACAGCGCTACTGCTCTATACACGGACATATTGCAGGACACAGCGCATGAACAAGATACGGTAATACAGGCTCTTGCCTTACATGGTCTGGGTGTCGTATACCTGTGGAATGGCGACTACGCCCGTGCCGGAAACATGTACCGGCAGGCTATCAGGTTATCTATCGACCCATACAACAAAGCCCGGCTACAGATGAACCTGGTAGAGATATGGTTTGATTCCGGACGCATAGATTCCATAGCACATCACGCCGGACAATTGTTCGAGACGCTGGAAACACTCGATGACAAGCCGGCCCTGCTTAAGCTATACAGGCTCATGGCGCAGGTGGAAACGAAAAAAGGCAACGGCGACCTGGCCGAAGCTTACCTGGTAAAACACGACACTTGCCTGAACCGGATATACAGGGAACGGGAAAAATCAGGGATACTGGAATTACAGAAAAAATACCGGTTTGACAAACTGCAAGACGAACAGGCGATTGAAAGAAGGAATTATGCCATTGCTTTGTTGGGTTTAACAATTGTGATACTGCTGTTTATTTATTGGCTTTATGACCTTCGCAGGAAAAATAAATTAAAAGAACAAATCAATTCCGACTTATTGCACCAATTGGATCGCATGCAATTAGTAAAAGCGGAGATGGACAGTCAATTTATCCAACAGGAACATTCGTTGCAAATGGAAAGGGACGAAGCAGCGAAATTGAAAAAGAAATTCCAACAGGCGCAGGAAAATATAAAAAGGTTGGAAAAAGCGCCGGAACAAAATGCTGTAACCCGGGATGCATTGCAAAAGGAAAGGGATAAGTTCGGACAGTTGGTCCGGGAATTTGAAACGACAAAAGAACGCAACAACAAACAAGCAAAGGCATTGATAAGCAGGTTGGTGAATATGGCATTAAAATTAGAACAGATCAACAAAGAAATTTCGCCGGACAGGACGGAAGCCGAAAAAAAAACTGTTCGAAAAAATGAATAACCTCATATTCGGCCAGGAACAGGTTGATGCCTGGGCAGCCATCTATCGTCTGATACCGGGAAAATTGATCAAAAAATTAAGAAAAATCCCCCGCGACACACTTGATAACACCGAAATCCGGATTTGCTGCATGCATTATCTGAAGGCCGACCACAGCGACATTGCACGAATATTGAATATCTCAGGATCAACACTCTACACCAACAATAGCCATATCCGTCAAAAGCTTGGGATAGAACCCAAAGGAAATATCGGGGAATTCCTTGAAACACTGCTGTGACGAGTGACAAATAGCAATGATAAATGGTTAATGATAAATGATAAATTGGTGACGGGTGACAGGCTCGGTTCAGTTATTCAGTCATTCAATTATTTAGTTATCCAACTGCCCACTGCCCACTTTCAACCTGCCCACTTCGTGTTCGGGCAAGCTTTCAACATTTCAACCTTCAACAACAAATATCTTAGTATAAATTTCAGCGCATTGCTTTTACTCATAGCAACATACAACATCGACAAATAACAAATGTCTTAGTGTACACCGACTGAGGTATTGGTTAAATTATTTGTATCCCATAGGTTTGTGGTTCTATTTGTTGAATCCATTAATACAAATTAAACCATGAAACGATTTTTTATATGCTTACTATGTCTGGCCATAACAGCCAGCGTGTTTACCAAACCATTGGGTTTATTAAAGGTCACCGATGTTGAACAGGTTAAATTAAGCGGACAATTACCCAAAGGCCCCAAGTTAAAATCTGCTGTATCCTTCTTGTCTATCCAGGCTTATCTGAATACCAACTACCTGAAACTGGAGTTCCTGGCTTCGCTGGGCAATCTCACCATAACAGTGACAAACGGGCAAGGCGCCCAGGTATACCGGAATACAGCAAATGCCACAGCCGGAGGCAGCCTGAACATAGCTACCCAAACATGGGCCAATGGGCTGTATACGCTCACCATCAGCGATAACAACGGCGGTTACCTCGAAGGGATGTTTGAAATTAACCGGTAAACACTCCCTTTGTGGCTCTCCACGTGTTGGATTTTCTGTGGTACTCCGCGTCTTCATTTATAAGCTTCAGGACACAGAGGACCGCAGAGGACACACGGAGAACCACAGAATAAAGCCTGAAATCATGTATATTAAGTCAATAGCGTTAAGAATTCTATTTCGACCCTGTCAGCAACTTCGCAGCCTGACAGGCAGTTGGCGTGACGACCTGACAGGGTCGGCAGACCTGTAAGAGTCATTAACCAAACAACATCGTATGCTAAATCCTTAAATAATCAACATTTCTATTTTAACTCACAACATTGACCTAATACACTCATTCTTAATTTTTAATTCATAATCCTTAATTTTTTATCGTATGGCAAAGTCAAAACACAATGTGATCACCTACGGGTTAAGCGGGAAAATAGGCGATTTGCTGGTATTCAGCCAGCGTGCAGGGCAGACCATCGTGTCGAAAGTTCCCCAACAGAAAAAGGCGGCCTCGGAAAAACAGACTGAACACCGGCGGCGTTTCCAGCAGGCTACCATCTATGCCAGGGCGGCGCAGGCTGATCCCGAATTGAAAGCGGCTTACGGACAAGCGGCCGGCGCCGGACAAACAGCTTATAATATAGCCGTGGCCGACATGCTCAAGGCCCCGGATATTGAAAGCATCGATTTGTCGGGCTACGCAGGTCGCACAGGCGATACCATCCTGATCCGCGCCAAGGATGATTTTATGGTAAAGGAAGTAACCGTGACCATTACCAACGGCGACGGCTCGCTGGTGGAAACAGGCCTGGCCCGGCCCGATGTTGCCGGATACCTGTGGACGTACACCGCTACCCAGGACAATGGCAGCCTTGATGGCGACAAAATCGAAATTACCGCTTCGGATCTCCCGGGAAATATCGCACAGAAAGGTGAAATGCTGTAATGTGACTCGTGTGAAGATTATTGATTATAGGTAGCTATGAGCTTATAGGAAGCTTATAGCTACCTTATAGCGATCTTATAGGATTCAGTATCGCTAATCATAAAAACGCAACATTTTATAATAAAAGATAAAGAAAAAAATTTTAATTAAAAAATCAAAAAGTATGAAAAAGCATGTAAAAATTTTATTGTTTGTAGCAATTGTTGTTTCGTTTTTGTCTTGCCAAAAAGAAACAATAGTAACCGAAAATGAACAGGAAAAATTGACCATTGAGTCAATTTATGAAATGATCGGTAAAGTGGAAACAGCATATAATGGATTAGAACCCAAAGAAGAATATGAAGTATATGATAGCCTTGGCAAGGTGGAAACTTTTGTTTCCGATGAGGTTCTGAAATTATTGTCTCAGGTACATAGCGAAAATCATAAGGAACCTATGCTAAAAAGTGCAAGTAATCCTATGGTCGGAGTAATTAAGGTTAATGGCTATACTTGTGGGAATTATGATTTGCTTGAAATTTTTATGGATTGTGAAGACAGCAATCCTGGCACTTGTTATTTGGGAAATCCCCATGCTGATTGGACAGTTGATGGCAACAAAAACGTATGGCTTAGGTTTTGTATTGTTCCATTGAGTAACTTTTCTAATCATAAATTAATGGATTATGCAGTGTTAGCTTTTGACAAGGGTGGGGGAGCTAATTTTGTTGAACGTAGTTTTGATAATGAAGATAAAAATAATAAAAATCAAACCAAATATAACAATGTTGTATGTGATAGATACCCCAATATGAAACTTTCATATGTGGGAGATGCTGTTTTGCAGGATCATAATACCACTTTAGCTTTTTATTATTTCCCTTCTAATTCGTATTCAAGAACCGGGTTCCCTAATTTAGGAATAGAATATTCTGTATTTTCGAAATTTCAAGTTACTCCGGCAATGCATCCATTCTATTTTGCCTTTAATGGTGGCGTCTTAACCGATGATGAGGATAGCAAGAATGCAAATTGGTGGAAATTTAATGGACGACAAAATGATAGCGACTACACAAGTTTTGTTAGTACGTTTATGGATTGTGAAGAAAGATGGGGTAGCTCATCCACAAGATTACATTATTTGCTTGTTTCGCAACTACCCAGTAATATCAAAAATCCATAGATAAAAATATATCATTTTATTATAAGATGTTAATCACAAGAAGTTGCCACGACTTATTGTCTGGCAACTTTTTATAAATCATTTTAGTACATGATAAAAATATTTATAAGGCTTGAACCGCAACCCTGTAAGGGTAAGCTCAGCGAAGCTAAAAGCCCGATTTTCATAACCACAGGTCAATGACCTGCAGAGAAGGCAACAGACAATTATTGTCTGTAAGGCAAGACATATAGAACAAGAATATGTCTTGCCTTATAGGCAATGGTTATGTTAGCTGTCAATCCGCAAGTTACGCTTCGCTTACTCGCGGTTATGAAAATCTCGCCTTTCAAGCATAGAATAAGGAATATCTAAATTTTGTCATGTACTAAGACAAATCATTATAACTAAGATACTTTTAATTATTCCTTTGTTGCAATAAACATCTTGATATAAATTATTAAAGTGATATATTTGTTTGTAATTTTAAAAAAGATATGATAAGAAATCCGGTTCTATTATTCGCCTTATTAACCATAACCACCTGTTCCTGCAGCGAAGAAATATCCATTGATATGAAAGGCGAACAGCGGTTGGTGGTCGAAGGCATGATCAATGATATGGAAGGGCCTTATTTTATTAAAGTAAGTCTTACAAATGGTTCGTTGGATTATTCAAAAATGAAGGTGACCATTACCGATAACGAAAATAATATCGATCGTCTTCAACAGTTGGATACTACGATATATGAGGATGATATGTTTGGGCATATCAAATATCCTAATTATAGAGGTGGCTTTGATATATTATCTACTATGTTTTCCAAAAAAATGGATGGTATTTTTTATACAACCCATATATGCGGCAAGGTGGGGAATATATATACCCTGAATGTCTATTATGAAAACTTCAACATCACGGCAATCGAACAAATGATGTATGTCCCTGCCCTTGATTCCATCCAGATGAGGACAGAGTATATCAACGAAAAGTTTTCAAAAGAGCTGGTTCCGTATTTGTTCTTCCGGGAACCCCAGGATCAGAAAAATTATTATTTATTCGAAAGAGACACACATCCCATTTACAAATTAAGCAACTCTACAGCAGGAACATGGAAATATTCCATATTGGACGATTGTTTTCTGCCGGAATATGTAAACGGGTTTAACATGAGTGTTGGAATGACGCCTGGAGGATATTCCACGACCTATTATGGATGGATATCCGATGATACCATAACCGTCCGCATGTCGTCGTTGACGGAAAAAGCTTATTTGTATTACAAGTCGCTCAACAAACAATTTAATAATGACGGAGGCGCCTATTCGCCTGCTCCTGGAAATCAGCCAACCAACCTGTCATCCGGCGCATTGGGATATTTCAGGGTATCGGCCACTTACCTGTATCGGAAACAAGTTATAAAACATGATCCAATTTTTCCATTCACACCAAATGATGACTAAAATGAACCGATTAACAACCATTCAATAAACACCTTGATACAAATTATTAAAATGATATATTTGTTTGTAATTTTAAAAAAGATATGATAAGAAATCCGGTTCTATTATTCGCCTTATTAACTATAACCACCTGTTCCTGCAGCGAAGAAATATCCATTGATATGAAAGGGGAACAACGGTTGGTAGTCGAAGGCATGATCAATGATATGGAAGGGCCTTATTTTATTAAAGTAAGTCTTACAAATGGTTCGTTGGATTATTCAAAAATGAAGGTGACCATTACCGATAACGAAAATAATATCGATCATCTTCAACAGTTGGATACTACAGTATATGATGACAACTATTTTGGCTATATCAAATATCCTAATTATAGGGGTGGCTTTAATACCCTGCGTAATCATTTTTCTAAAAAATTAGATGGTATTTTTTATACAACCCATATATGTGGCAGGGTGGGGAATATATATACCTTGAATGTCTGTTATGAAAACTTCAACATTACGGCAACCGAACAAATGATGTATGTCCCTGCCGTTGATTCCATCCAGATAAGGACAGAGTATATCAACGAAAAGTTTTCAAAAGAGCTGGTTCCGTATTTGTTCTTCCGTGAACCCCAGGAACAGAAAAATTATTATTTGTTCGAAAGAAACCTGCATCCCATTTACGAGTTGGGTGGCTCTGCTGCAGAAATATGGGAGTATTCCATATTGGACGATTGTTTTCTGCCGGAATATGTAAACGGGTTTAACATGAGTGTTGGAATGACGCCTGGAGGATATTCCACGCACTATTTTGGATGGATATCCGATGATACCATAACCGTCCGCATGTCGTCATTGACAGAAAAAGCTTATTTGTATTACAAATCGCTCAACAAACAATTTAATAATGACGGAGGCGCCTATTCGCCTGCTCCTGGAAATCAGCCAACCAACCTGTCATCCGATGCATTGGGATATTTCAGGGTATCGGCTACTTACCTGTATCGGAAACAAGTTATAAAACATGATCCAATTTTTCCATTCACACCAAATGATGACTAAAATGAAACGATTAACAACCATTCAACCAATCGAAAACTTTACCAGAGTTTTCTTCCTGTTATCCTTTTTATTGTTCTTCTCGTGTACTCAGAATCAAAAACAGCATACAGACTCAAAGGATATGGTTGCCGCCCGGGTAAATGATGCGGTTATCAAACAGCGGGATGTCGATAACCGGATAGAAAAAAGGCTGTACAATATCTTGTACCAGGTGTATGCGTTGCGAAGGCAGGAAATCAATGTCATGATCGACGAACAGATTATTTCCCTCGAAGCCGAAAAACATCATTTAACTTCCGAAATGCTTTTGGATTCTATTATAAATAGAAAAGTAAATCGTGAAAACCTGGATGCTTTTACCCGGAAATATAAATTCGATGTCAACGGAATTACCAGCTTTAACAATACCATGGAAGCTATCAGCGTCGACTCGCACCGTGGCAGGCAATTGCTTGAGCTTAAATATAAAAAGGAATTACTCGAGTTATATACCGATTCTTTGCGGGCTTATTACGAAGTTGCCATTGATTTGCAGCCTCCGCCAACTCCCCGGGTGTTGGTTGATAAATTCAACGCCCGGTACAGGGGAAAAACTAATTCTCCTGTCACCGTATTCATGGTTTCCGATCTGGAATGTTCCATGTGCCGGGAATTTAAGCCAACATTTGATAGTGTATATCAGAAGTATAAAGATAAGGTTCGTTTCGGGTTTTCCTATTTTTCAAGCGATGTTACCTTATCGTCATTGGCTTTGGAATGTGCCGGAAAACAAAACCGGTTTTGGGAAATGTATGACTCTATCGCCAACAGGAAAAAGGTAATTACGGTTGATGATGCTTTTGCCATTGCGTCAAATTGCAAACTGGATATGGAAAAATTCTACAACGATATCCAGGATACCTTGTTGTACAATACACTTGTGGACGATTATAAAAAAATAAGCGGGCAGGGAGTTTACGGAACGCCTACCATCATGGTCGATAGCAGGATACTTCCGGATTGGGACAGTTCAGAATCTCTTGAAACAGCCATTGAACATGCATTGTCGAGGAAGCAATAGTTTTCTGTTTTTATTAATCCTTTGGATAACCGGGCCGGTTTGCCATGCGCAAAAATATACGGTCAGCGGTAAAATTACCGATGCCGGGACAGGCGAATATCTCCAGGGTGTAAATGTTAGTATAGATCAAACATATGGAACTTCGACCAACCATTATGGGTTTTACTCGTTGGGGTTAAGTATGCGGAATATTACATTACATTATTCTTATGTTGGTTACGAAAAAACCGGTGTCTCTGTTTTCCTGCAATCCGACACGATTATTAATATTGCCATGAACAGGTCCGTTACCGAAATAGGCGAGGTCGTAGTACAAGCTGCAAATAATAACATACTGGTTCCCGAAATAAGCAAGCAACAGATTTCAGTAAAAGAGATAAAAAGAATTACGGGTACTGCAGGAGAAAAGGACGTATTGAGATCACTGCAATACCTGCCAGGTGTAAACTCGGCAAACGAGGGCGTCAATTCCCTTTCGGTACGCGGGGGATCATCGGATCAGAATTTGGTCATACTCGACGAAGCTGTTATATACAATCCCAACCATGCCCTGTCGCTTTTTTCAGCCTTTAACCCGGATGCCATCAGTACTGTCGATTTTTACAAAGCAGCCTTTCCCGCCAGGTATGGCGGACGTCTTTCGTCTGTAATGGACATCCGTATGCGCGAGGGAAACAAAAAGAAAACCGAAATCAGGGGTGGGATAGGATTAATTGCATCACGGCTTTCCGTCGAAGGCCCTATCAGGAAAGATACGGCTTCGTATATGATTGCCGCCCGCTATAGTTATATCGGACTTATTGCAAATACCTATTCCAGAATTGAGAACCTGGTAAAACATTATGGTGGTGATATCCTCAAAGGCAATGAGATAGATTTTTATGATATCAATGTAAAATTAAATTACCGGATTGACCCAAAAAATCACTTGTTTTTGTCCGGTTATATGGGTAATGATAATTTTTATTTTAAGAATTTCACCGACAATTATAAACTGAAATGGAGTAATAAAACCGCTACCCTGCGGTGGAATCGCATTGTCAATCCCAGGATATTTATCAACAGTAGTTTTATTTTCAGTCAATATAGTTACCAGTATGTGCTGGTACAGGATGTCAGGAACTTTTTGTGGAAAGCGGACATGAAACAGCTTCAGTTAAAGTCGGATGCGGAACATTACTTAGCCGACCGGATAAAATTGAAATACGGTCTGTTTGCAAGCTACTTGAATAGCCTACCCGGTAGCGTCGTTCCAGCCTCTTCCTCCTCGCAAACCAGGTCGTTTTCCATGCCCCGGTCCGGCTCGTTGGAATACGGAACTTACGCTGAAGGAGATATCGGTATTTTTGACTTCCTTGTTTTGCGGGCAGGTTTGAGGGTTACATCATTTTCCGAACTGGGTGCGAAATTGGTTTATCAATATGATGAAAATATGGAAAATGTAACCGACTCTACCCTGTATTCCAAAGGAAAGGTCATCAGCCGGTTTTTCCAGGCCGAGCCAAGGATTGTTCTTAACTTTATTCCTTTGCCCGACATGTCAGTTAAAGCTTCATACAACAAGGTCTATCAAAATCTTCATCTGTTGTCAAACTCTTCGGTAGGCATGCCTACCGATATCTGGGTTCCGTCCGGTAAATATATCCAACCGCAGTCGTCGGAACAGTTTGCATTAGCGATAACCCGGAATTTGTTCCGTGGTGCAGTGGAAGTATCTGTCGAAGGATATTATAAAACGATTAACGATATCATTGACTACAAAGATAATGTTGACCTTTTTTTGAATGACAAAATCGAAAGGCAAATACTTCCCGGTAGTGCAAAAGGGTATGGGTTGGAATTTTTTGTCAATAAAAAGAGCGGCCGGTTGAACGGATGGGTTGCTTATACCCTTTCAAGAGTCAGGAACCGGATCGAGGGAATCAATGATGGCCAACCATACCCGGCAAAGTATGACAAACCGCACAATCTGAGGACAACGGCTGGTTATGATATTTCCCCGAAATGGACAGTTCTCATGTCTTTTGCATATACATCGGGAAGCAACATGACATTACTGGCAGGAACCTATAGCTATTACGGGTCGTCATTTGCATATTATACCCGGCGAAACGGCTACAGAGTACCAGCATATCACCAGATGGATATTTCGGCGGTTTACCGTCCGGATAAAGGACGCCGTTGGAAAGGCGAATGGGTCTTTGCTGTCAATAATGTATACAACAGGAGAAATGTATTTTCAATATATTCGCAACAATACCAGTATAATCTTGACCAAACCAAAGTTTATAAAATGTATTTGTACGGTATTTTACCATCAGTGACTTATAACTTTAGCTTTTAATCACAAATGATTACTCTTCAACAAGACTATACAATAATATGAGTCCTTTTCCGTATTGATAATATCAGATAATCCATCAATGAAAAATATGAGGGTTTATTTGACAAATGATGATATGAGTCTGTATCGTACTACTTGGGGAGGAAATAATCACAAATTGTTACTCCCTATTAATTGAAGCTAAAGAAAATGAGGTTGATCAGATGTTGCATTTTTCTAAATTTCATTTTTTTGAATGTATCTGTTTCTTCAAAAGAAAAGCAAACACATCCTTTTATCATTCATGCCGGATTTGCCCAGTATAAATCAGAAAATCCAGTTACTAAAGGCCATATTCCGCCTACAAAATTTTCTGATCTCCGGATAGATATTGGCTACAAGTTGTGCCGATTTGATTTTGGCCTGTATTATGGCATAGGTACCAAGGAAATGTACAAATTTGAAAACGGATATCATCATGGAGTCGGGAGAAATGCCCAATCTTATGGATTTAATGTAAATTTCCATTTTGCGGAATATCTGTTGAACGACAAATTAACTAAGTTTTTCGACATTTACGCTGCCTCAAAATTAGGAGGTTACTATGCGTATGGAAAAGACAATACCGGTGCAGGCCCCTTGGTCGACTATTATCCATCGGGCAACCTGTTTATTTGTTATGCCGGTTTAGGAATCAATTCAATGCTCTTTAAATACGTCGGATTATTTTGCGAATATGGTTACGAAATTTGTCCCGCCTATAGTTACAATAATCAATGGGTTTTAAGGTTCGGACTTTCATTTCGATTTTAGAGGTCATCAGTAATTGAACAAACTGCTTATCCACAATAAGCAAGTTAAAATATTGTATTTTTGCATATGGCAAATACAGAACTGTACCCTAAAGATTTTCAAGAATTCTTATCGTGTTTCCCTGATGAAAGATCATGTTGGGATTACCTTATTTCCGTGCGATGGCCCACGGGCTACCAATGCTCAAAATGCAACTCTTCTGAATATTGGCTGACATCTAAGCGAAAGTTACGTTGTTCATTTTGCGAGTCGGAGTTTTCAATCACCAGTGGCACCATATTCCAAGACACCAAGAAGCCTTTGCTGCTCTGGTTTCACGTTATGTGGTGGGTGGTAGCTCAGAAGACAGGAGCAAGTGCATCCAATATGATGGATTTCATGGGAT
>JAVBNI010000274.1:0-28499 GCA_031551645.1 Bacteroidales bacterium
AGCGACGGGTTTTGTTGAAAGCCTGTTGCTTTTAATGGGCAATGGGCATTTCGCAGTACCGGACTACAGTACCTTATCCCGTCGTCAAAGCCTAATACCCTGCTCGATATCCCAGCGCCTGACACAGGGAGAAAACCTTGAAAATACTTATCTCATAAGTCATTATGACCAAAAAAATATCATCAAGCTTAAACTTGATGATATTTTTTGTAAACTTCAATGATGATTGCACGTGGGGTTAGTTAAACCTATCAGGTTTTAAAAACCTGATAGGTTTATTGTGCAAAATGACTAACCTCTCAACCAAAAAGAGCAAATTAATTAACCGTGATTTTTACAATTTCGGTTACATTTGCATACTTCATGGTATTTACGTTATCATCATAGGCTGTAGCTGTAACATTAACGTAATAAATACCTCCTTTTCGAACAGACAATTCTTCAACCTGCTCTATACCGATAATATTTGCATCGGGAGTCTTAGACCAGTCTTTACTGATAGGCGTAACGGCGGAATTGACTCCCATGTACGGATTATCAGATATGGCACATGTACTTAGCTGTACTTTTGGAGTCGATGTCCCCGTTGACGGCCTATTAATGGTATAAGTGATTTTTACTTTTAAGTCCCCGATGGGCGTGACAGTAAAATTATCAATATAAAGAACAGGGGTTACTTTTATGTCACCCAAATCAACTTCGCCGCTAACCTGTTTGCCGGAGATTGTATTTGCCGGGAAAAAAGCACCGATGGGCGTGATGTTGTAAGTGGCATCGAATATCCTGGTATTGAGGAAACATCCATTTGTAGATTCCATTCCATAACCAAAAGGTTTTATTGCCAGATTGATAGGAATTACTTTTTGGCCGGAACCGGGATCCCAGGTTGTTTCGATCAACTCAATATAAGCGCCTCCTACAAAAGGTGTATTGGTATTTGCATCAACCAAACGTCCTTTAACAGTTGCATTTGGCTCATCATAGTTGTCAAGCTTAGTGCACGAAAACAAAAACGGCACAACAACGCAGAACAAAAAATACCTTTTACATTGCAATTTTTTCAATTTACTTATCATGATATTCATTTTTTCATGTTTAAATTATTATTTGAATTCAGGATAACCCGGATTTTGAACTAAGTTAGGATTTTTCTGATATTCGGAAGATGAAATCGGCCCATAATACGAAGTGGGCGAAAAAGTCATACTACCTTGATTACTCAGTTCCATGGGTATCAAAACAAAATCTTTTGAACTGTCAACATAGTACGGACACAATTTGTGAACTTTTCTGCTTAAAAAATAAGCATCTGCAGTCCTCCATCTTAAGTAGTCCTTTTCCAAAATATTTTCAAAAGCCAGTTCCAATTTTCTTTCATGGCGAACCTGTTCCAGGGTAACATCCTTGTCATACAAAAATGTTTGGGCACGTTTTCTGATTTTATTCACAACGTTTAGAGCATCGTTTTGTAAGCTGGAAATCCCGGCATGCGACGTAATTCCCAAAGCCACCAGTTCCAAGGCAGCTTCCGCTCTGTTCAGCAATATTTCCGCATAACGGATGTCCAACCAGCTTTGTTCGCTTGCCTGGCTGATCAGATTGGCCAATGATTCATTAGCGTATTTGCGAATATGGAAACCGGTGGTAGTCATCTTTCCGGGTATTCCTGTTGCACTATAGTCTGACGACATGCCACTCTCCCCTAAGATCTTTCTTCCATTATATTCGTCGGTAAGATTAACGGAAATATGAAGAATACCCGGATTATTTCCATCATATGACTCATAAATTCCGGCCTGGACCTCAATTACTTCTCCCTGGAAGACATCCCAAGGCAATAAAACACCTGCTTTCAGCCTGGGGTCGGCTTTTACAAATGCATCCATCGGGTTGTTGTAATGCTTCAGAGAACCATCCGGGTTGCGCCAGCCATTTTTTAATAATGTACCATCGGTATTTTCAAATTCTTCAATCATATCCAACGTTGGATCAAATGTAGCACCGTCGGCATTTCCCCTCAACTGATAAGGCCTGGACAAGAGGTCAAAGTCGTGCCCGTTGTATTTATCCGTTGCAAGGTATGTACGCACCAGTATCCTTTCTGGATTGTCTGTTTTATCCAAAAAAAGCTGGGAGAAATTCTTGACAGGATCTGCAGGATATTTATTATAAAGGTCATACCCGGATTTTTCCACTTCGAGTGATGCTTCAAAAGATGTTTTGTAATAATCGGCGGCACTTTCTGTTGGAATACCTATGACTCCTCCTTTGTATCCTTTTTCCGAGCTCTTCTGATATTTTGCCAATGATGCAACATACAATGCAACACGCGATTTTAATGCATATGCTGTATATTTGCTGGCTCGCTCGGAATTTTTATTGATGCTCAATAACTGAATGGCTTCATCCAGATCCTTTAGCACAAAATCGTAAACTTCTTTTTCGGTATTTCTCGGTACCTGCATTTCTTCGGCCGATGTAGTCGAATAATCAATTACCCTGTCAATAATTGGGACCCCTCCATATATCCTTACCATTTTGAAATAAGTATAAGCTCTCATAAAATAAGCTTCACCTAAAAAAGAATTGTAGGAGCTTTCTTTATAGTTGTTTTTATACTTCGGCAAGGTTTCAATAAAACTGTTGATAACCCTTATGTTATCATACACCCAATAAGATTCGGTATTGCTGAATGCATAGCTTCCACTAGAGCCCCTCATTACCAATTCACCTGTTCCTTCCTTGGGAGAAAACCCTTCAATGGGAGAATTCGGGTTATCGCTGCCGGCATAAATCCTGGCAATGATGCCCATCACACTATTCTCATTCTTATACATATCTTCTTCAGATACAATAGTTTTGATCGGGACGTCAAGATCAAGACACGATACAACAAAAAATGAGAGTATTATACAGTATATAAAATTGAATTTGTTCATAACCGATACATTAAAATGTTATTGTTGCTCCTACACTATATATTTTCACCAATGGGTAGTAGTCGCCGAAAGCGCCTTGTTCCGGATCAAACAACTTGAACTTTGAGAACGTCAACAAGTTGGTGCCGTTAACAAAAATCCTGGCTTTGTCGATTTTAATTCGCGAAAGAACGGTAGATGGTATTGAATATCCGATTTCAAGGTTTTTCAGGCGGACATAGTTTGCCCTTGTATAATTGCCATCAGAAACGAATTCATTGTAGGTCCTGACGGTGCTGTTGGTATTGGTTGTAGGATATTTTCCGGGAATCCATACAGCATCAGAACTTTTGGGATCCATTGAAGGATTTTCCAAATGCCATCTGTCATAATATGCAGACAATCCGCTTCTGATGCCATCTTCATCGTCATTAATTCCTCTTACAAGGGTTTTTACACTACTCGAATTATTTTCCCAATAATTTTCACCCACACCTTGTATCAGGAAGCTGAGATCGAATCCTTTATAATCAGCTTCAAAAGTCACACCATATAAAAGGGTTGGTTTTTTATAGGTGCGGGCTATTGGCACCCTGTCCGAATCGTTAATATACCCGTCGTTATTCCAGTCTTCATACATGTAATCGCCCGGATTAAAAATACTGTTTCCCGAGGTATAAATGGGAGAATTCAGTATCTGTTCATAACTTTCATACTGGCCTATACGTCTGTATCCCCATACCATTTCGGTATATCTTCCATCGGTGTTATTCCGCCAATCCAAAAATGAGTTACCCGAAGGGTTTCTTTCGATATGCCTCCAGCTTTGTCTTGAAAAAGCAAGATTACCATGAATGCCATAACCAAAATCACCAATCCGGTTCTGATGAGTCAATGCCAGGTCAAAACCCCTGATGATATCACCATTGAATCCGCCCTTTGGCGTGATATTTCCAACTCCGACAGTACCGGGTATTGTTGCTAAACTATTGGTGATAAGTCCTTTTCTTACCCTTGAAAATACATCAAAGGAAACACCCAACAAGCCGTTCCACATATCCAAATCGATACCAATATTGCTTGTAGTGGAAGTTATCCATGAAATATTATTGTTAGGAGCTGCAGAAGGAGTCATCATCGCCATCCATTGTCCGTCGAATGCATAACCTCTTGTTATATATGCTGTTCTATTACTCGGGTAGTAGTAGCCAGTTGCATAAAGGAATGCATCTACGTTATCGTCTCCCAATTTACCATACGACGCTCTTAATTTTAAATTATTGATGAATGAAAGCGCTTCGGTGTTTTTAAAGAATGATTCTTCGGAGGCTCTCCATCCAATAGATGCAGAAGGGAAATATCCCCACCTGTGTCCTGGGGCAAGCATGGCGGAGGCATCTGCCCTAATTGTAAATTCAAACAAATAGCGGGAGCTGAAATCATAATTCAATTTACCTACATATGACATTTTCGTGTACTCCCACGCACCACCGTCGTTACTGAAATCATTATTCGGATTATACTGTCCGCTGCTTGCCTGGATATTCTTATCGAGGGTGACCTGATGCAATGCATCAATAGACGAAGATATTCCACCCTCAGCACCATAATTGTCGTTTTTGGCACTTATTCCTTCATACAAAGCCAATGCGGATATATGATGGTTGTTAAATGTCCGGTCATAACTCACAGAAAATTGCGTTTGGACTGCATTGAAGGAACGGAGCATCCGTTTGATATGATTATATGGCTTGTTATCTCGTGTCGCATCATGCGGGACGATCGTGCCATTTTCTTCAGTGTACAATGATGCTTGCCTGATATACTCGGTTGCATCACGTGATTGTGTCTGATAATTCATTGATCCTCTTAATTGAAGTCCTTTTACAAAGGGAACATCATATGTAAGGTTTCCGGTTCCTTCAAAAAGCAACCACAACCACGATTTGTAACCATATAGATCTTTGTCTACCATCAGTACCGGATTCCATTTATTACCCGTATACATCAGATAATCCGGATCATCATTCAAATATACCGGAAGAGTGGGGTCTTGTATGATACCGCGTCTGAAGACTTCCCTTGGATCAATGTGCGATTGGTCCTTGGTATTACGGGAACCGCTTAATAAAAACTCCAGTTTTAGATTATCGGTTAACTTGGCTGTTACATTCGAACGGATATTGATGCGATCGTTCTTAGCATCATTTGTTTTGAAAAATCCTGCTACATTAAGATAACCTACATTAAGGTAATAAGTGATCTTTTCTGTTCCTCCCGAAACACTAAGACTATGTTGTGTCATAGGAGCTGTTTTTCTTAAAGCAGCATCTACCCAGTTTGTTCCCTCTAATGTCCCATTTCTATATTTTTCAATTGTTTCCTGGCTAAAGGGCAACTGATCGGGTGCGGGCATATTCTGTCCTGCCGACATGGCGTTCATGAGCACATTTTCATTTCTCATCACAGCATACTCGTATGGTGAAAGTACTTCCGGCCAAACAGTGGCTCTCTGCCAACCATAATACCCCGAATAATCTACGCGGGTTTTTCCGGTTTCACCCCGTTTGGTTGTAATCAGGACAACTCCGTTGGCAGCTTTAACACCATAAATGGCAGCCGATGCATCTTTCAGTACCGAAATAGACTCGATTTCCTCAGGGTTCATTCTGTCAATACGTGTGTTGTCGCTGATAATCCCGTCAATAACAATTAATGGCTTACCCATACCACGGATTTGTATGCTGGGCGACGCAAAAGTTCCAGGTTCCGATGAACTTTGAACTATTGACACACCGGGCAGTTTGCCAGCTAACCGTACTTTCACGTTATCAGCTTTAGTCGTTAGAAATTCATCGCTCCTGACTGAAGAAACTGCTCCCGTAAGATTCACTTTTTTCTGGATACCATAACCTACCACAACGACCTCTTCTATTTCTTTTGTGTCTTCAGTCATGGTTACAGTGAAGTTTCGTTGGCTGCCTACTGTAATATTCTGACTGGTGAACCCGATAAAGGATAATACCAATACTGCGTTTTCATCGGGGACATTGATAGAAAAGGTTCCGTTGATATTAGTAACCACTCCAGTTGTCGTACCGTCGATTCTCACATTTACGCCCGGAATAGGTTCACCCGTTTCATCGGTAATTGTTCCGGTTACAGGAATACCCTGTATTTTTAATTCTGCGGCCGGAGCAATAACAATCAGGTTGTTATCTAAAACCTTGTACGAAACATCCGATTTGTCGAGAATTGCATTCAGTACATCTTCTACCCGGGCGCCTGTTACACCATAAGTAATCCGTTTATTCAGATCAACAAAATCATCATTGTAGAAAAATCTGAATTCGCTTTGGCTTTCGATTAGCTTGAACACATCACGTACAGTCGTCTCCTTGACGTTAATATCCAATTGTGTGTTTTGGGAATATACACTGGCGGTGATGTTAAACAAGCAAACGAAAGCAAGTATAAAAGTTGTTCTCATGATTAAAAACAATTTGTTATTCTTTTTCGTATAAGAGAAAAAAACATTTGAAAAATTTTTCATATTTTTGACATCTAATTAAATGATTAATAATTGGGGTGTCATTTTTTGCCGAAATAGTTCCCCATGATTTAATTGGTTAATCACTGATGGGAATGTATTTGCCGTGCATTCCCATTTTGTTTTTTACGTTGTTCACTTGTCCATAGGCATTTTAAATTTTATTGGTTTGACATTTGTTTGATTATGATTCATTTTGACAAAGCATCATAATTATGCTTTCTTTTTTGGTCTATTTGCAACTGTACAACTCCCTGGTCGATGGTATATTTCATCGGAGCAGTATAAGTCAATGCGGTTAATACCTGTTCAATGGTTTCCTTCCGGATAGTACCCGAAAACCTGTAATTGGCTTTTAAATCATTAGAAGCAAATACAATACGTACATTATATCTACGTTCCAACGATATTGCTAGGTCACCGAGTGTTTGGGAATCAACAATCCATTCAGGATCTTTCCATGAAGTATACAAATTGGTGTTGACATTATCCGTTACAGTTGGCGCTTTCACTTCCGGTTGTACGGCTGTAGTACTGGTCACTTTGCTGGCTTCCTGTTTTGTCTGGACTTGGGCTTCCGTCTTGTAGTAAACTACATTTTGTTTTGGTTGCAAAACCATGTCAAATCCGTCATTATTACGGCTTTCCAATTTCAATTCCCCATGTTCCAGGGTGGTAACGATCATCGGATCCTCAGGATAAGCTTTTACATTAAAAGCCGTGCCAAATGCCCGGATATCCAGATCGGACGTATGAATAGTAAAAGGCTTTTCCGGATTGGTTTTCACATCAAAATAAGCTTCTCCTTCGAGTGTTACTTCGCGGGAGATAACACCATAATCAGCAGTATAGGTCAACGAGCTTCCGGCATTGATAAAAACCTTGGTACCATCGGGTAATAGGAATGTAGACTTGGCTCCCCATGGGACGATTAACTTATAAGGCTGTTTGCTTAGTGAGGGGGTCCCTGCTAATGCATTTTTTTCTATTTTAGATTTAAATGTGTAATATGTCGTAACGCTGCCTGCAAGAAAAATAAACACTACCATAGCGGCTATCTGCAACATGCGTCTGATAACGTGTTTTGTCTTTGATGTTACCAGATTCATTGAAGCCTTTCCATGATTATGATAAGTGTCAATGGCCTTTTTTCCATATAGTTGACCTTTTGCTTTTTCGACGTTAAAGGTTGCGGAAGCATCCATCGATCCCGTAGCCTGCCAAACCGCTTTCATCTCTTCAAAATATCGACGGTTTTCATTCGAAGATTGGATCCATTGTTGAAGGATTTTCAATTCATCGGGCGATATTTCGCCTGCTAAAAAACTGGTAATAAGTTCTATTATATTTTCTTCTATGGAATTCATTTGCTCCCTCATTTATAACAAGACAACATTTTTTGCCGGAGGGTGACAAGAGAAATGAATAAAATGATGAATTCTGATAAAAAATACAATTCATGCCTGATGTCGTTTAGTTAATGACTCTGATAGGTCTACCGATCCTGTCAGGTCGCCACGCCAAGGGCCTGTCAGGCTGCGAAGCTGCTGACAGAGCCGGAGTATAATTTTAAACTAGCCGACATTCAGACTCCGTGTTTTTACACGAAATGATAAGTTTTAAAGTAAAATGCTAACAGGTAGCCGGTAATGTGGAGAGCGAGCGTATACTCAGCAGGAAAAGAATGAAAGGATACTTTCCCAATTTTTCTATTAGCGTAGTACGTAATTTTTGTAAGGCACGTGCCATTTGTGTTTTTACGCTGTTGATCGAGATATTCAACATGCCGGCTATATCAGCATATGACTTTTGATGGAACCGGCTGAGGGTAAAGATTTGCTTTTGCTGTGGCGCCAACGAATTTATGGCCTCGTGTATGTTTTTTTCAAATGAATCGGAAAATAAATATTCATATATATTCGAATCGATATCCATTTCTAACAGTTCGATTTCATCCTGCGCATATTGTGCGAATTTTTCCAGACGGCGTTGCGAAACAGCAAATGCTTTCAAATAATTGATGCATTTGTTGTGGATACCCCGGTAAAGATACAATTTAAGTGAAATTTTTATTTCAAGTTTCTTGTGATTTTCCCACAATTCAGCAAAAAAATCCTGTACAATTTCTTCAGCGGAGTCGTGATCTTTCAAAAAAGTATAAGAATAGGCACACAAGCCTTTATAATAACGTTCAAATACCTGTCCAAACGCTATTCTGTCTCCAGTTATAATTCTGACAACGATTTCTTTGTCGGAAAATGACATAAACAAAATCAGTTAAGTCAATAAATTACTTTTTCCCCGGTAAAATTGCCGGCAAAACAACAAAGGCTCCTCATAAACTTTTGCCACCATCAAATATTTTGTACCCTCTTGGTTAAAGGTATTATTCAGTCGGATGGACAAATATACAAAATATGGAATCATGATTTATACAACCCTCAACATACCAACACAAAGAAAATGCTTTTTCTCCAATCACTGAAATGAAAATCCGGACATTTTAAAATACAATCATATATTCGGGATTCAGATGCGCGTTAAATTTATCAAAATTAACTATTTAAAAGCAAACAAACAATCAGATTTGGAATCAATGATGTTTTTTATGGCAAATATCCGCATAAGGACAATTGAGGCATTTTTTTTCATCTTTTGTTTGTGTGAAAGGCAAGTCGCTCAAAAACATTTCGGATAATAATGCGTTCAACTCTGTTTCGAATTCTTCCGACACATCAGCATAATTTTCCACAGGAGCTTGTTGCGAAATATAGATACGCGGATCATATTCCTTTTCTCTGAATAAATCCTTCACTACGTACAGGCCTGAACTGATATGCGGGTATTGTGGATATACCTGACTGGTCATACAGGCATATACCAGGGTCTGCATGACCGCATGGTTACCGGGTTTGTTGCGATCGAACAAGTCGGCGATACTTTTAAAATTACGGGCAGCATTGCCGGTTTTGTAATCCACGATGCGGAGAATGCCATTACCATATTCAAGGCGGTCGATAAACCCGCCCATGTTCAATGTCGCCTGCTGCTGATCATTATGGATACGGATTCCTACATCCAATGGTTTTTCCAACGTCAATAATTTGAACGGCGCAGCAGCTATATCTACTTCAATAATCCGGTAGATGTATTTCAGCAATACTTCCCTGATGATGATGTTCCGTCCGGTAATGTCATCGTCCGTGACATGTTCCGTATGGAAATAATGTTCGGCAAAGGCTTTGAGCAGCATTTGACGGATGTATTGTTTGTTTTTCAGGATTTGTGCGAGCAGGCCGGCCTCTACTTCCTTGGAAATATATGGCGTATAGAGCAATTCCATGGTCTTATGGAGCAGCAGTCCAAAAATAGACGGATCTATCTCGTCCACTACTTGTTCCGATTCCCGTAAGCCTTCGATGTAACGAAAATAGAACCGCAGACGACAATCCAGATAGCTATTGATCGCACTGGGCGACAGTTTTTTCTTTCCTTCCCCATCGCTATAATACAACCCAAGTTTTTGCTTAATCCAGTCTGTCCGTTCCCTAACGATTTCTTTGTCTTTTTCGATACTGATATGAAAGCTGATATTGCGTCTATGAACTTCGAATACCGGTTCATAGATCAGTTGGCTGATGAAACGGCTCATCTCACCGGTGTTGCGGTCGGTAGCCGCCGAGTTGTATATCAGACGGATATCCGTGGCACGTTGGATCAACCGGTAAAAATGATATGCACTCACAGCGTCATGCCGTTCGGATGTTGTCAGTCCGAAACCCTTGCGCAGGTTATACGGAATGAATGATTGCCCGGAACTGGCATGTGGAAAGACGCCTTCATTCATCGACAGGACAATGACACGGTCGAAATCGAGCGCCCGTGTTTCCAGCATACCCATCACTTGAAGGCCTTTGAGCGGTTCGCCGCTGAACGGTATTTTGAGCGAGGCGAATACTTTGCGCAGCAAACGGCAAAAAATATTCACACTCATATCGATGTCACCTGTCGCAAGTACATCGTTCATCCGTACCAAGGCGGTATAAAAGGTATAAAGGTATTCCAGTTGGTAGGAATCGTTGGATATTGCCGGGGGTAGCGTTGACTCTGAATTTGAACCTGACCCTGTCAGGTCGGAGTCTGTTTCCCTTAATTTCATCGCGCCTGCAATTTCCGATACAATTTCCAGCAAATAAACGGTAAACTCGCGTGCATTGTCGCATTTCCTGAAAATAAGCCGGAACAGGTCATGGTCCGGAATTTCCGAAACAGGTACATATATGCGGTTATGGAGAATCAGGTGCTTGGCGGCCTGCTCGGCTTCCGTGGGAGCGATATCCCGGACGTAGGGATGATGTAATATCATGCTGACATCCTGGTGATAAAACCTCACACCGTCGGCATATATGCGGATATGTTGCTGCAATGCAGCCAGTCGTTCGAAAAGGCTGTTTGCGGGTGAGTAGGTAAACGGGTAACCCATCGTAATATTGATATCGTTCACCGTTTCGGGGATCACGGAAAGTACCGGCAAGAGCATGTGTTCGTCGGGAAGAACAACAGCTACCCTGTTCCAGTCGCTGCAAGAAAAGCTACCCAGGATTTCGCCCGCCATTCCAGCCTGTCCTGTGCCGGACGGTACCGATATAATCTCGATGTGTTTGTGTTGTACGGTCAGGTTGTTTGAGTCGATGGGCCATTCGGACGGAAATTCACGGATGTTGTCACGCATGAATATCCCTGCTTCGTGCCAACGGTTATTGACGTAGTAATCGTCATAATCCCAGAAAAAGGCAGCACGGTTTTGCTTTTGCAGGGATTTGAAGAAAAGAAATTCGCAAGGCGTCAGAACATTGAACCCGATAAATACATATTTTTCAAACGGCACATGTTCGGCATCGCCCTTACGCAAAAGGCGTACTGCTTCGCGCTGTATCATGCCTTCGTAACCCAGCGATTTCTCCCGCAGTTTTTTCTTGAATGAGTCGTAAATGATATGCAGTGAAGGCCAAATGGTAGCAAAATCCGATTTCAGCGAACCAGCTTTACCGCCGTTGAAATCCTGCCAGAAAATTCGGATGGCATTTTTCTGTTCTTCGGATAAATAATCGAAAAGCTGGTCGATTTCCTTGAGATCAGAAATATTACGAAATAAGTCGTGTGCATCTACCCGGTGCTTATCTATATCATCAAAATCGTCGAGCAACATTTCGCCCCAGAAGTAGAACTCCTCAAAACTTTCCTGAGTCGGTTGATGTTCTCTGTAAGCATCGAACAGGTCGAAAACCATACTTAGGCGGTCGGCGGCAGTCCATCCGGTAATTTCCTCCATCAGGCTGCCAAGCGAGCGAAACGTCGGCGACCATACCGGTTTATCCGACAATTGAGCCAGGTATTTCTTAAAAAATAAACCTGCGCGGATATTTGGAAAAACAATGCAAAAACGGGACAAACTGTCACCATAGACCCTGTGTAAATAACTGGCCGTCTGCTGTAAGAAACCTGGATGGTTTTGTTCCATTGGATGTGTTATTTCGTTTCATGCAAATGTAATACCTTCATGCGATATTGTAACCATTGTAGATGTAAATCCGTATATTTGTCATCCGAAAGACTGAAAAATGCGCGAAGTCGTTTTTGTACATAAAAACCAGGAAAAATGGACACTCTTTGAGAAAAACTTGTCGGCCAATGCTGACGAGTTGGCTGCAACATTCATTGAATTGACCGATGACCTGTCATATGCACGTACTTTTTACCCGGGGTCGAATACCGAAAAATACCTGAATCAACTGACCGGAAAGTATTATCTCAATCTGTACAAGAACAAGAAACAGGAAAGCAACCGTTTTGTTAAATTCTGGAAGAAGGAATTACCCTTGTTGTTCTACGGCGCACATCGTCAGTTGTTGTATGCATTTGTCATTTTTATGCTGGCGGCTTTTATCGGCGCATTTTCGGCTGCACACGATGAGAATTTTGTGCGGCTCATCTTGGGCGATTCGTATGTAAACATGACGATTGAAAACATCAAAAACGGCGATCCGATGGCTGTTTACAAAACTAGCGGTGAAGCCCCCATGTTTTTATATATCATGTATAATAACATCGCTGTGGTTTTCCTGACCTTTGTGTCAGGGATTTTCCTGTCGTTGGGAACAGTGGTACAATTGTTCCGTAATGGCGTTATGCTGGGATCATTCCAGTATTTTTTCTACGAACACGGAGTCTTGAAGGAGTCGCTTTTATCCGTCTGGATACATGGCACATTGGAAATCCCGGCCATTGTGATCGCCGGTTGTGCTGGTTTGGTAATGGGCAACAGCATTCTTTTCCCGGGGACATATTCCCGCGCCGAATCATTCAACAGGGGAGTTCGCCGGGGAATGAAGATCGCAGCAGGACTGGTGCCGGTAATCATTATTGCGGCTTTTCTCGAATCATTTGTCACCCGTCATACCGATATGCCATTGTGGCTAAGTTTGGCCATTATCGGCGGATCGGCAGTTTTTATCGTTTATTATTTTATCATTTATCCCATCCAATTAAATAACCAAAAATGATACGTAAAGAAATGAATCTTCGCGAAGAACGCGATTTCGGTGAAAAATTCAACGCTGTTTTCACTTTCCTGCAAATTAACTTTAAGTCGTTTATCAAAGTCATCTTGTTGACAGCCGGACCGTTGATACTGCTGGGTGGTATCTTTTTCGGGACGTTTTATTCAAAAATCGTCAATATGACATTCCTGGGAACCATAAGTGACAATTATCTTCTCAGCAATTTCATGGAAATCGGTATTTCGTACTTTTTCCTCGGATTAGCAGCAATATGGTTGACGATTGCGGTATATGCATTTATGGCCGAGTATCTTGCCGGAAATCGTAATATTACGATAGAGGCTGTTTGGAACAGGGGTAAAGGCAAGATACTTCCCGTGATCGGCTTCGGATTGTTGGTCGGGATTGCAGCTATGATGGTTACCGCTTTTTTTGTTGTTATCCCGGGTGGTACAGGGAGCATGATTATACGGGTACTCTTGATAGTCGTTTTGTTGATGTATATATTTATCACCCTGTCACTGGTCATTCCAAATATGGTTATTGAAAACGACGGTCTGTTTGAAAGCATTGGCCGCAGTTTTTCGCTGATAAAAGGAAAATGGTGGTCAACTTTCGGGTTGATGATGGTGATAGGTATCATAGCCAACATTGCGACCATGATTTTTGCCATACCGTTTTATGCAGCACTTGTGTTGTCTGTTTTCATGCAAACGGGTGATTTGGGGAATATTTTTACGATAATTAGTTCGTGCATCCTGTTCCTGGGATCATTTTTGATGTCGACGCTTCCCCTATTGGCGCTCGGATTTCAATATTTCAACCTGGTTGAACGCAAAGAAGGTACCGGTTTACTGGAAAAAATAGATCAATTGGGTAAACCGGCAAATCCGGCGAACGAGGGCGATTATTGATGTTTGTATTTTCACTCCACGCAGTCGCCATGTAGAGACGGGGCGCGCCCCGTCTCTACAATTAACATTATGTCATAAAATTATAAATCAGGATTAAATAGGCATTTGAAAGCATCAAGCATATATTATAAAGTACTGATGCTGGCGATCATTTTCGTCACATGGGGCGCTACGGGCATACGAGCCGTAACACCATCCGATGGTATGATCACAGAACTGTTGCAAGCGCAGGGAAAGAAACAGTTCAAACAAGACATGCCTGTCGATAGTTTGTATGTGGAAGTGCGGCAGCCCGGTGAAGCTGCTCTGGATCAGTTTAGGAACGATCCGGAATTCAGGTATACCGAGGATTTTCAATATTCCAAAACCTTTTTGGGATACATAAAATATTATCTTGCAAAATTCTTTTCGAAAGTATTCAGTCTGAAGAACGCAGGTAATTGGATCAGGATTACTTTGATTGTCCTGTTGGTTGCTGTGGCTGTTTTCGTGTTGGTCAGGCTGCTGGGCGTTGATGTTTCAGGGATATTTTTTAAAAAGCCCGAGTCAGTCAACTTGTCGGAATCCACGATAGATGAAAACATTCATGCTAACGGATTGAACAATCTTCTTGAAAAAGCGCTGGCTGGCAGACAATACCGTTTGGCGGTGCGTATCACTTATTTAATCATGCTTAAGCGTTTAAGCGACGCGGGACAGATACATTGGCAACCCGATAAAACCAACCGTTCATACCTGAATGAGATCGGAGGGCAACCGCTTCGCAAGCTTTTCTCCGAACTTACACACTTGTACGAACATGTCTGGTACGGAGATTTTGACATCACAGCAGAACATTACAACCGGTTCGAAAATGATTTCAACGAATTGAAACGCTTGGTACGATGAGGAAAGGCGAAATTAGATACTTGGTGATATTGTGTTTGCTGTTTGTGGCAGTCATTCTTTTCGAGATATACCGTCCGAAACCGATTGATTGGTCACCCACATTATCCAATAAGGATAAGATACCTTACGGAACGTATGTGTTGTATTCTGTAATGGATGAACTTTTTCCGGAACAGGAAATTATTGAAACACGCGAACCGGTTTATAATTTTTTGGAAAACGATACCAGCTTGCTGGCACATTATATATTTATTGCCAGCCAACTGAATTTCGATTCAAATGATATCAACCGGTTGCTCGATTTCGTTTCAACGGGGAATTCGGTATTTATCTCCGCACAATACATGTATTCGCTATGGCCGTTGCTCGACAGCCTGCATGTCCAGGTACGCGATACGATGACCTGGACGACCCACGATTCGACGATGATATTTACCAATCCGCGACTCAACACACAACCGTATTGTTTCCGCAAGTTGCCGGGCGGCGGATTTTTTGAGGCCGATTCATTGGCAAATGTCACTGTACTCGGGAAAAATGGCCTTGGCGGAGCTAATTTCATCAAAGCCTCTCACGGCGAAGGGGTATTTTACCTGCATACCGTACCATTGGCCTTTTCCAACTATTATGTATTGAACGACAGTACATCCGATTATGCATTCAAGGCATTGTCGTATTTGCCTCCCGACCGGCCGGTGGTATGGGACGAATATGCCAACCAGGGGCGCAAGGATGAAAAGAGTATGATGCGTGTGATCATGGCACAGCCGGCTATGCGTTGGGCGTATTATATTATTATATTTGGCATGTTGCTTTTTGTGATTTTTGAAGGCAAACGTCGCCAGCGTGTTATTCCGGTGATCCGCCCTTTGAGGAACACAACACTCGATTTTCTTAATGTAGTCAGCCGGTTGTATTTTCAGAAGCAGGATCACAAGGGTATTGCCCATAAAAAGATCATTTTTTTCCTGGAGCAGGTACGCTCACAGTATCATCTGCCGACGAACAGGCTGGACGACGAATTTGTGGAAACCCTCAGTCAAAAATCCGGTTATCCGCTTGATAAAACCAAATACCTGATCTGGAAAATCAGCCAGACGGAAAAGCAAAACAGCCTGGTTGTCGATGATCTGATGAAGCTAAATGATGAAATAGAAAATTTTTATCATCATGCTGTTTGATCCGGATTGAATGTAATTTTTTAGTCTCTGTTGAAATTTAGTTTAATGAATATCGGTTTTGGTGCCTAAAGATGTCTCCGTGCGTAAACTCGTACCTTGTTTACTTGGTCGACATGACGTGTCGCACGTGGGTAAAATGGAAAGGAAGGTTGTTGGGAGGCGAAGCCTCCCAACAACCTTCCTTTCCCCCCTCCTTATTTTGAATACGCCGTCATGTCGACTGAAGGTTGACCGCGTCGCTCCCTTCGGGGGTGCGCAGCATGCGGAATGGAGACATCTTTAGGCATTATATCGGACAAACATCTTTAGTTTTGAAAATATATTGTCCTAAAATTGAAATAGAATGAGTTATCCCGAATTGGAAATTTGTGTTTATTCGATAGAGTCGGCGTTGGCTGCCCAGCGTGCAGGGGCCGACAGGGTGGAATTGTGTTCCGGTTTTGCAGAAGGCGGCCTTACTCCGGGTGCGGGAATGATCCGCATGGCACGCAAATACCTGGACATAGAATGTTATGTAATGATCCGCCCCCGGGGAGGCGATTTCTGCTATAGCGACACCGAATTTGAACAGATGCGTCGCGATATCGACTTTGCCAAATCCTGCAAGGTCGATGGGGTAGTATTTGGAATGCTGCAACCCAACGGGCTTGTCAACATCACCCGTGTGCGTGAACTGGTTCAATTAGCGTCACCGTTGAAAGTGACATTTCACCGGGCATTCGACTTGGCTTCCGATCCGATCAGGGCACTGGAAGATATCATTGTATGCGGGTGTCACCGTATCCTTAGTTCAGGACAGAAAAAAACAGCCGTAGAAGGTATTGAAACTATTAGGGAACTGGTACAGCGTGCGGATGGACGCATCGACATCATGGCGGGGAGTGGAGTAAACCCTGCCAACGCAAAATTGTTTATCGACGCCGGCGTGCAGGCTCTGCATTTTTCAGCAAAAAAGATCAAAAAGAGTAAAATGATATACCGGAATACCGAAGTTCCAATCATGCAGTCGGGTACTTTGACCGATTACGACCTGGTATCTGCAGACGAGGAGATGATCAGAAAGATGAGGGATGTAATTCGGAAGAAGGTTGAAAGTTGAATAACTGAATAATGCGAATCAAGGATTGGATAGATATTGTCGATTAGCTTGAAAAGCTGTATTTTCATAACCTCGGGTAAGCGAAGTGTAGCCCGGGGAAAAAAGTACACATCTTATCTGCCTGCAAGGCAGAACCGGATCAAAATAAAAATCCTGCCCTTCAGGCAGATTACAGTAGTATTGTTTGCCCACAGGCTAACAGCCTGTTGTTATGAAAATTTGGGTTTTAAACCCTTGAATCGTATAATTTATGTTTGGAAGCTAATGAAATGTGTATTATATTTGTAGTATCAAATTAATATAAACTTAACCCAGACATATTTAAAACTATCTTCTCAATCACCGATTGTTTGGTGGTGTATTAAAAATAATTTGTAAGACTCCTCCCCCTGCCCCTGACAGTGGTCTTGACCTTGACAGGGGCGAAATGTGCTACCTTGTTTTTATCGTATTCCTTAATATATGAATTACTTATTATCTGTTTTGAACCCGATCTTGTCCGCATCCGCCTGAACGAATTCATTTAGATAAGTCATTCAGTCGGGGAGGTGAAACCTTGTGTTATAAAATCCTATAGTCTATGTATTTTTAATCACAAAAAACTTACGAAAATGAAAGGAACTAAATTATTTACGCTTGGCTTTGTAGCAGTGGTAATATTGGCTGCATGCAGTAAGAACGACGACCCCGGCCAACCCGCCCCCAAAGAAGCATGGATAAGCGAATTGCATGAAAACCTCTACGGCGGTGATAAACTTATCTGCCAATTTATCTACAATGCCGACAACCACCTGTCCAAAGTTATTCACAAAAGCTATTATCCTTCGGAGAATTCCACCTATGTCTATGTAGAATATGAATATATACGCGGAACTGACGGAAAAGTAACAACTATTAAGTGCATCGATCCAAATTTTCCCGATTTTCCCGATTCCGATTGCAACGTAAACGTACAATACACCGGTAATAATATTACCGAGATGTCAGGCAACCGCAGAACTCATATAACATGGACGAATGATAAAATTGTGAAAATAGAAGAAACCAATTATGAAGGATACTCGTGGGTGCCCCGCACTTTCGCTTATACCGGCGGCAATTGCGTTTCCACCGAAACACCTACCGACAAGCAGACGTCCGACGGCAAAAATATAGAAACCAACTACACAGACACTTACCAATGCAATATGGATAAGGGCAATTGGATGTCGTACATACCGGCCGAATATATTCTTACTCTTATATACTATCAGGATTATGATTCTTATCTGATGTCAGACAATGAGCTTAAAAGTCATGACCACACATTCAGAAAAATCAGGTATGACGCAGCCACGAACGCGAAACTGACCGAAGATACTGGGGTTGTAAAAGATGCCTATACATACAGTTATGATACTGACGGGCTGGTTACAGGCTATTCCATACTACGCGATGTAGTACGTAATTATGTCGACTATCAAAATCCCGCAAATAACAAGCCCTATTCAGCATCGCACACTGAAGAATTCAAAATATTTTACAAAAAATAACCGCCACATACATACGGAAAGTCACCGGTCGGTCATATCGTGTAGAGACGGCGCGCCCCCCGTCTCTACTCAAACAAAATTTTGTTTCATTTTCATCTTTGGCTATCTTTACATTTTTAATTTGAAAATGCAAAAGATATGAGCAAAGAATTGAAAGACTTACAACCGCAAATCCTGTGGAAGCGTTTCAGCGATTTGTGTGTTATCCCGCGGCCGTCGAAAAAGGAAGCCAAAGCGGCGGAATTTGTGAAGGAGTTTGCCATCTCACAGGGATTGGACTATACGATGGACGAAACAGGCAATGTAATCGTTCGTAAACCGGCGACTCCGGGTATGGAAAATCGTCCCGGGGTGGTGTTGCAGGCTCACCTCGATATGGTGCCGCAAAAAAACAGTGACGTACAGCACGATTTCGAAAAAGATCCGATCGAAGCATATGTTGACGGCGACTGGGTGAAAGCCCGGGGTACCACGCTGGGCGCCGATAACGGTATCGGTGTGGCAGCGGCCTTAGCTGTATTGGAATCGAAGGATCTGAAACATGGCCCGGTCGAAGCCTTGTTCACCATAGATGAAGAGACGGGGATGACAGGCGCCAACGGATTGAAAGCCGGGTTACTCAAAGGCCCTATGTTTATCAACCTGGATTCCGAAGAAGAAGGTGAATTATACATTGGTTGTGCGGGTGGAATTAATGCGACTGCTTCATTTCCATACAACACTGAACCCACGGGTAAAGGTGAGGAAGGATATAAACTTAGTCTCACCGGGCTTAAAGGGGGCCATTCAGGCTTGGATATCAATCTTGGACGGGGAAATGCCACCAAATTGCTCAATCGTTTTCTGTGGGAAGCAACCCGTCGTTACGGACTGAGACTCTCATCCATTGACGGAGGAAACATGCGCAATGCTATCCCGCGCGAAGCATTTGCTATTATCACTGTGTCGTCGGATAAAGTCGCCGAACTGAAAAAAGATGTTAGTGATTTCCTGGCGATCATTACCAATGAATTAGATGGTGTGGAACAAGGCGTGAATTTCAGCGCTGAACCTGTCGAATTACCGTCAACCGTGGTGGACTGGAAATCGCAGAATAACATCCTCAACATGTTGTATGCCATGCCCAATGGAGCGATCCGTATGATTGCCGACAAGCCGGAAGTTGTGGAAACATCGACCAACCTGGCTATTGTGAAGTCGGATGGTAAACAGGTGAATGTAGCCTGCCTCCTGCGCAGTTCGGTTGATTCGGCCAAAGAGGATCTGGCCAATGAGATCGGAGCTTTGTGCGAGTTAGCCGGAAGCAAGGTGAAATTGGATGGTTCGTATCCCGGATGGAAACCCAATTTTGATTCGGCTATCCTGAAAACAATGAAAGATGCATATCAAAAACTGAATGGTAAACCAGCAGTGGTAAAAGTGATTCATGCCGGTCTGGAATGTGGTATCTTCGGTAAAAATTATCCCGACATGGATTACATCTCGTTTGGGCCAACCATCATGCACCCGCATTCGCCGGGCGAAAAAGTGAATATTCCTTCCGTAGCCAAATTCTGGGATTACCTGGTGGAAACACTGAAAAGTGTTTGATAAATAAGAACCTGGCATGAGAAATATTTCTCATGTGCAGGTCTTAACAGATGTTATCCGCAGAGGATTCGATGTCGTTTAGTTAAGAAATTAAAGGTGTCTCCACGCGCGTACTCATACGCTTGGTTACATTGATGTAGGCGGTAATTCTCTGGTAGAGACGGGGCGCGCCCCGTCTCTACAATGACGTAGGTCGTAACCTATTAGGTCTCCATCATGATAGCGACTTAGTATTATATCTGGAATGAATAAAAATCGGTTTTGGAGAATGATATTTTCAGTTACTTTGCATAGACAGTTTTCTGAGAGAATAACCTCCCGATTTGTGATGTTGAGTAGGGTAGGTGATGATTCTATTTTTAATTTTTCTAAAAGTCCACAATAATGAACGAAAATCGACGCAATTTTTTAAAAACAGCAGCTTTGTCCGGCTTTGGAGTGGCCGGATTAGGGTTGGCTTCAACCGATAAACTGTCCGCCCAGGACAGGAACAAAAAGAAAAAAACAACAAGTCCGTCCGACAAGCTTCAGGTTGGAATAATTGGTGTAGGATCACGATCGAATGAGCATGTCAACAACCTTCTGTTCCTCGGCGCTGAAATTGTTGCGATATGTGACATTCAACAAAAACCGATTGAACGTACCAAAGCCAACTTAGCTAAAAAAGGTGCACACGAACCTAAAGTATATACGGGTAGCGACCGTGCGTTTGAGGACATGCTCAGTAAGGAACAATTAGATCTGGTTATTATTGCCAGTCCATGGGAATGGCATGCCCCCATGTCCATTGCTTCGATGAAAGCAGGAGTTCCGTATACCGGCGTCGAAGTTTCGGCTGCCAATACGCTGGCTGAATGTTGGGATATGGTAAATGTAGCCGAACAAACAGGTAATCAACTGATGATTCTCGAAAATGTCTGTTACCGCCGTGATGTGATGGCTGTCCTGAATATGGTGCGCGAAGGTTTATTCGGCGAATTGCTGCACTGTCGCTGTGGGTATGAGCATGATCTGCGCGACATCAAATTTAATGATGGCAACAGCTATGGATACGTAAAAGGTACTGAACTTAAAATGGGTAAGGGCGCCTATGCCGAAGCACAATGGCGTACGATGCACTCAGTCCGCCGAAATGGAGATCTCTACCCGACACATGGTATCGGCCCTGTGGGAAATTATCTGGACATCAACCATGGTAACCGTTTTATTGCACTTTCATCTATGGCCACCCAATCGCGCGGATTACACAAATTTGTGGTAGATAATGGCGGCCCGAACCATCCATATGCAAAGATCAACTTTAATTGTGGTGATATCGTCACCTCGATGATCAAATGCGCTAACGGCGAAACGGTTATCGTGACGCATGATACCAATTCCCCCCGGCCATATTCGCTGGGATTCCGTGTTCAGGGAACAGAAGGTTTGTGGTATAACGACGGTGACACGATTTATGTCGAAGGCAAGTCATCCAAATCGCATAATTGGGACAGTTCGCAAGGCTGGATCGAAAAATACGATCACAAGCTGTGGCGGGAATTACACGAAAAAGCCAAAAGTGCCGGACATGGAGGCATGGACTACATCATGATGTATGACTTTCTGGATGCTGTAAAGAACAAAAAGCCCGTTCCGCTCGATGTGTATGATGCTGCAGCCTGGAGCGCCATATCTTCTCTTTCCGAGACATCGGTGTCGCAGGGCGGCGCTGTAGTCGATTTTCCAGATTTTACCCGCGGACAATGGATCAAACGTGTTCCCCGGTTTGCCAATGACGACAAATACTCGATCGATATTAATAAATATCAATATTAATCAACTGTTCGTCTGCAAATTAAATTTAAAGTCAGATTAATGCTACATAATAAACCTATCAGGTTTCCTGTCTGTTCGGTCAGGCAGGTTAAACTTGATGGTAAAATGCATTAAGGAGCCCAAAGGGTTAATGCCCTGACGGGTAATCACCGGTTTGGAAAAATACCCTCTATTGACGTAATTGTTCGTCAGGATATTAACATCAATAGAAGGTATTGTCCATACGCTCTTTTCCCCATAGGAGATAGACGTTAGCCATGATAGGTTGATGCTCTACGGGCAACAGACGCATCCTTGGATGTATCTCTATTGATATGAAAATTATAGCCTATGATAATGATGATTTTTGGGATGTTATTTTAGTTTTCATTCGAAGTTCTTGACCACATCTTTTAGCTAAGAATTGTTATAGCATTGTTCCAGGAAGGCCAGGATCAACTCTGCTGATTTTTCTGGTTCTTCGAGATAGCCCGAATGTCCGGATTTTTCCAAGACATTCACTGTCGTGTGAGGAAACGATTGTGCCAGTGGATACAATGCGTTGAAAGAAATGAAATTATCTTTCCTGCCAAGGATGAAAAGCAGAGGGAGATGATTTTGGCGCAGTAGTTCCTGCCTGTCGGGACGTGAACGCATGCCTTCCAGTAGGGCAATAACACCTTCGGGTTTGGACTGACGGGCTATTTGCTTGGCAAATTCCACTTTATCGGCCATCTTTTCCAGGTTGTCAGTTGCAAAACCATTAGGAATACTGGTATTGCAGATGAGAGTCAGTTTGCCCTTTTTTACCAGTTCGATTTCTTTGGCACGTGCAGTCCTTTTCTCGTCGCTATCGGCAAAAGGGGATGAATGAAACAGACATACTCCGGCCAGACGTTCCGGATAACCAGACAAACAAGCCAACGAAACATATCCGCCCATCGAATGGCCGACCAATACATACTGCTGTACATTTAAATATTGTAGAACCGCATTTACTGCCTCGGCCATCAGCTCCATGCTGTGTATATCCGCCAGTACACCCGATTGCCCATGTCCGGGAATATCAATCGAGATCACACGGTAATGCCGTTCCAGATATCCGGCAAAACCATTCCATATTTCAAGATTTTCGAGATACCCGTGTAATAAAACCACTACTTTACCTTTTCCCTCGTCTTTTACCCTGACTTGAATATTCTTAAAAGGAACTGTTGTTATCATTATATGAAGACTAAATTGTTTCAGACAAAAGTAACAAAGGGGAATGAATTGTACAAAAAGTTGAAAGTAGGCCATTGGGCAGTTGAATTGTTGAAATTGTTGAATTACATGGCAGTTGAGAATTGAAAAGTGGCGAACATATATTGCTGCATACTTGTTAGAAGAAATTTGCGCAACTTGTTTAAATTTCAATTATATTTGCATTACGTCAAAAAAACATTTAAAATTAAGAATTATGGACCTTATAAGTAGAGTAAAAAACATTCTGATCGACCCGAAAAAAGAATGGGTGACCATTGAGGCAGAGCAATACCCGAATATCAAAGTGCTCACCTCGTACCTTTTATTGCTGGCCCTTATCCCGGCAATATCGCAATTTATTGGTTCCGGTTTGATCGGAACAACTGTGCTTGGAGTAAAAATTGGCGGAACAATTGGTTGGGGGATCCGCCAGGCGATTGTTTCGTACGTTTCGATGGTCGGTGGAGTATATCTTACTGCCGTTGTTATCAATCTGCTGGCCGAAAGTTTCGGTTCCGTAAAGAATTTTGATCAAGCTTTTGCATTGGTGGCATATTCTTATACGCCTATGTTTGTTGCAGGAATATTTTACATCCTTCCTTCATTGTCGATTATTGCAACAATTGCAGGTATTTACGGATTGTACATTCTCTATATCGGTCTGAAACCGATGATGAAGACACCGGATGATAAACTCACCGTTTATTTTATCATCAGTCTCGTATGTTTGATTCTGGTATGGGGCGTATTGGGAATGGCTCTGGGCGCTATTTTTCTTACAAGTACGGCTATGACGGCTTTGTAGAATAATTACAATTATAGAACTTAAGTAAAAATACGAACGAAGTAGAGATTTAAGATCACATAATACGATATAGCACTGACATAGCTGGTTAAGGAGAATTTTCCTACATCAGATTTGAAAGATTGGTAAAAAACTTTAGTAAAAAGCATTAATTTTTGCTAAAGTATTATTTTGTGTGCGCACACGGAGAAAGTTTGTTATTTCGTGTACGCACACAAATGTTTTTTATAAGCTTCTATTGGTGTGTGTGTTTCTAGCAAACATGAAGGCTAACATGAACATTCTACCAATCTATTTCTTTTATTGATGAAATGTGTAACCTTATTGTTTCCGATACGTAAAACAGCGTAATATATATTATGATTATCATGAAACGATTGATATTGTTGTTATCCTGCGTAGTTTTGACACCAGTAATACATGCCAAAGTGTTGCGGGTCAATAACACTGCAAATATGGCAACGGATTACACAACTTTGTTAGCAGCTGTGGGAGCAGCGGCTATCGATGCCGTCGATACCATACATATCGAAGGATCCGTGGCACCCTACACAGGTAATGTTACTGTCAACAAAAAGGTGGTGATTATCGGGCCGGGATATTTCCTGCCGAGCACTGCCGAGACACAATATAACAAGGAAACTGCCAAACTTGACTGTAACATTACTTTCGATACCGGAAGCGCCGGTTCGGTGTTGGCAGGAGTGGTACATCATACAGGGGCCAGTGGTTATAGTGTCAACACATCTTCCTATGGAACAGGCAACAAAGTAGTTATTCAAACCAATGATATCAGTATCATCAGTTGTAAACTGTTTTACTTGGAAATCAACAATGCACAGCCATTGAACAACATTACTGTCCAACGGTGTTTTTTCAATCCCGGCGTAATTACCGCCACCGGTGCGGGGGTGGTGGCTAACCTCACTATTACTAATTGTTTCTTCAGGAATGATAATGCGGGTTATTTGGTCATTAATGGCGCTGCCGGTAAACAATCGGGGTGGCGTATCAGCCAGAATACATTTTATAATGCTTTTAACGTGGTTGCTGAAAATACTACGTTTACCAATAATGTATTTTACGGTTCTTCGGCAGCAGCCGGAACCATTACCACCAGTTCCACCAATGCATATACCGACAATGTGATGCGATACGCGGTAGGCGGAATGGCCAATGGTGTCGACCGAAACATCATACCGCTCACCACAGTAGTTGAAAACCAATGGTTTTCGCGAACAGGAGGTGATGCCGCGATAGATATTTATTATACATCGGCATCGTCGTCGACCGAATGCCCGTTGCGTGACGGTAGCGACCCCGGTTCCGATGCCAAGTCGAAGGGTATGTACGGTGGCGGGGCGCCCTATGTAAAATCGGGGATGTTTGGCATTCCTTCCGTATACGATATCGTTATGGATGCCGAAGTAGGAGATAATTTTAATATGGTGATCAAGGCAAGGACGCATTAACGTTGTTTCGACCCCGACCCTGTCAGCAGCTTCGCAGCCTGACAGGTCGTTGGCGAGGTGACCTGACAGGGTCATTAGACCTGTCAGGGTCGATTTCCTGGATTAATTTAATTTCAAAACTTAAATCGAAAATTCAAAAGTTTAAAACCAAAAATAATATGAAGAAGTATATCATTATTTTATTTTGCCTGTTGACGTGTGGATACACGGCTACAGCCAAGATATGGCGAGTAAATAACAATGCCGGAATGTACGACGGTGTGAATATTTTCCAGACCATACAAGGAGCTGTCAACAATGCCGCAAATAAAGACACTATTCACATCGAAGGGTCTGTAGCAGCTTATGATGCCTCTGTAACAATAACCAACAAAAAACTGTATATTTTCGGACCGGGTTTTGACTTAACGGCAAACCCAGAAACACAGCATTTAAAACAATCGGCTAAAGTAAAGGCATTCAATTTTATTACAGGTAGCAATGGTTCGGTGTTAGCTGGGGTGGAACAGACGGGAACCTCCGATATTATTACCATTAATGCCGATACCATTAAAATCGTTAATTGCCGGCTTTATAATATAGAAATAAAAAATGATAAAGCATTACAAAATATTGATATTAGAAAATGTTGGATGAATAATGGAACTATTAAGTCCTCCGGAACTTCGGTTGTAAATAATTTGAATATTACAAACAACTTTTTTGGTAATGTGCCAGCTACTGGCAATCCAACAGCCAACTTTGAGGTTATCAATCTGCATGTCAATATAAAAGCTCTGATTGCAAACAATACATTTTACGGCGGTTTTAAGATAACTTTTGGAACTTCGCCAAGCAATAACGATAAGATCAACTCGGGTATAAGAGTGACTAATAATGTATTCTTTTCAACGACTACTGTCGGTTTAACTAACCCTGCCAGTCAAGATCAATATACCCGTAATGTATTGAATAAAGTTGATAATATGGGAGGAATACAAACTGGTGTACATAATAATACAGTTCCTTCTCAAACCGCCGTTTTAGACTGGTTTTCCGGTTCGGGAGGTATAAATACGGTTGACAAATACTTTACGGCCAAAGAAGGTTCACCATCACCCATCCGCGACGCCGCACCTACGACAGGTGACCAGTTGGGTATGTATGGTGGCATGTCGCCTTATGTTTTGTCGGGTATGACCAACATCCCGTCGGTATACGAGATTGTGATGCCTGCAGAAGTATCATCGGACGGGTTTGATGTAACCGTAAAAGTAAAGGCGCATTAGGAGCGGGATTAACCTCCGCTGACAGGGTCTGCCGACCACTTTCAGGGAGCAGCCAACCGCCCTGTCAGCGGTCTTTGACCCTGACAGTGGCGAAATCAGAACAACATCCAAAATATATTCAAAAAAAGTAAACTCAAAAATTTAAAATCATAATATCAACAATGAAAAAGATTGGTTTATATCTCATGATACTGGTAGCCGGATTAACGATCACCCGGAATGCCAATGCCAAAATATGGCGTGTGAATAATAACCCCGGTAAAAGTTGCAACTTTACCACATTAACAGCGGCTTTGAGGTCAAGTCAAGTTTCGGCCGGCGATACGCTTCATATTGAAGGTTCGGTAACCGAATACGGTAAAGACGCGCAAACTGCGGCTAATTGTGATACCATTAATAAAAAATTGATAATTATCGGACCGGGATATCTTTTAAGTAATAATTCGGAAACGCAACATAATAAAGAGTCTGCAAAAGTGAGGACTTTATACATAACACAGGCGGCTTCTGGAACTATTATTGCTGGCATAGAGCAAGTTGCGCCGGCTTCTCTGAGTGGATATTCTATTGGGGGGACCCGTATTTACTTAAACTATGCAGAAACTCGAGTTGCACAGATATGGGGTGATAATCCTGCTGCTTACAAAATAAGAATAGATGCGGATAATATAACTGTTAGCCATTCTAAATTATATTATGTGGACATATATAATACCAATAATAATTTATCAAATATTACCATTACCAAATGTCTGTTTAATCCGGGATTAATTGGGGTATCAGGGACAAAAACCGTAACCAATCTGATTATTTCAAATAATTATTTTAGGAATGATTATAACCCTCAATACGCAACAACTTATTGGATGTCGAATATAAATCATTATAATGTTATAGACCTTAAAGGTCCGTCCATTACGCCTGCAGCTAATCCGACAAGTTGGATAACGGTATGGGATGCGCACCCATGGCCAGTAGTACAACCCACTATTCAAAACAACACATTTTATGCATATTTTAATTTAGCAGTTAAATCGGCGAGATTATATAATAACTTGTTTTTTCCTAAACAAAGCGAAAGTTATAAATATTTATACGGATTACCGGTCTGGGTTGGAACAGCAGAGCATGACGCTAAAAATAACATCATTTATAATGGAACAATGTGGTCTGTTCCGTCGGCGCAAATTGCTGGTGGAGAGTATGCTAAAAGCTACGGCAACATGTTAAGCGACGGTGTGAATTCATACAATAATTTGGCCGAAACATCGTGGTTTGTTAGTTCAACATCATTGCCGAATTTAGACAAGTCATTTGTACTCAGCTCAGGATCACCAGCTGGCGATCCCACTACAACTTCCCAGCGCGGTATGTTCGGCGGCCTTTCCCCTTACGTATTATCCGGTTTGTATACCATTCCTGCCGTTTGGAGTATTTCTATCCCGAGTTATCCGTCGGGTGAAGTACCGTCAACAGGGTTTGAAGTACAGGTAAAAGTAAAATCGCATTAAGGAGGTAACCGATTGACCCTGTCAGCAGCTTCGCAGCCTGACAGGTCGTTTGCAACGTTTAACAGTCAGGCTGCGAAACAGCTGAAAGGGTCGAAAAAAAGGCCAAAAATAACAATAAAAAAAAAAAAACCCAAAAAAAAAAAAATGAAAGACGGAGAAACAATAGAAAATG
>JAVBNI010000077.1:0-20795 GCA_031551645.1 Bacteroidales bacterium
TTAATTGACCGGTTGAGGTTTGGGCTGGTAATTGCAGGGATGCGATTAAAAAACAGAGAACGCATCCCAATGTCTTAGCAATGATTTTTGTCGTGTGCATTTTTTTACGATATTAAAGTTTCTGCAAATGAACATGACAAAGGGATGCTCTCTCGAGTTTTTAGACAAAAGCACCTCGTTTTGTAGACAGAAGTTGATAGTTTTTAGATGGAGGTTATTCTAAACCTGTTTATTCTTGTAAATGATAGTGAAGCAATAATTACTTTTTTCGATAACCGTTTCAAAACCTACTACTGTCGTGTCAATGGAAAAATGTCACAAACGTCATTGCGAGAGGCTACCCCAAAAAAATGTGGCACAATGCAGTTATGACAGGTTGTCTTAAAATCAGCGATTTACGCAAATCTGTCATTGGTAGCGATAGCGAAGCAATCCATAATTATTTTGAGACCCAAAATTTAAACAACCTCTCAATCTTTTGTTTTTATTTTCATGCCAAACTGCCTGTCAATATGCAAAAATGGCAATAGCAGGAAAGCAGGAATCGTACAGATTAATACCCAAATGAAAAAATGTTCATATCCCATGATTTTCTGCAGCCAACCGGCAGCCATACCGGGTAGCATCATGCCTAATGCCATGAATCCCGTACATATTGCATAATGGGCGGTTTTGTATTCTCCGTCGGCAGTGTAGATCATATACAGCATAAAAGCAGTGAACCCGAATCCGTAACCAAATTGTTCAATAATGACCGAAGCATTGATCAGCCATAGATTTTCGGGTTGAGCATATGCCAAGTATACATATACTAAATCGGGTAGATTAATGGCGATCATCATCGGTAACAACCAAAATTTAAGTCCTCTTAACGAGATGGCAATACCACCCAAAATCCCACCAGCCACTAAGGCGATAATACCCAATGTGCCGTAGATAAATCCGACAGTTTCGGTGGCAAGCTCCAGTCCGCCGTCTACTCGTTTATCAAGCATGAATAATGATGCGATTTTCACTAATTGTGCTTCGCCCAACCGGTAAAGCAACAGGAAAGCAAGTGCAGGTATGATCCCTTTTTTCTCAAAGAATGAAACGAAAATTCCGAGAAATTCTTTGAAAATACTTAAAAAACTACGCCTTTCTACATCTTTTATAATTTCAGGTTGAGGGAGAACAAGGTAATGGTAGATACCTAATATGACAAAAAATACGGCAACCGTACAAAAAATAATTGACCATGCCTGGGGGATATTACCTGTTGATTTTTCCAATAATCCGGCTAATATGACCAGTACTCCCTGCCCGGTGATCATCGCGATACGGTAGAACGTGCTGCGGATACCTACGAAATAAGACTGCTGAAAAGGAGTAAGCGCCAACATGTAGAACCCGTCGATAGCAATGTCGTGCGTGGCCGAACTGAATGCGAGCAGGAAAAATATGGCCATGGTAATGCGGAAAAACGACGGAGCAGGGATGGTTAATGCAACACATGCTAATCCTGCTCCAATCAATAGCTGCATGAAAATGATCCACCACCGTTTGGTTTTGAGGATGTCGACAATAGGACTCCAGAGAGGTTTGATCACCCACGGAAGCCCCAGCCAACCCGTGTATAGCGTAATGTCGGCGTTCGAGATACCCATCCGTTTATACATGATCCCCGCTACTGTCGTTATAATTACATATGGTAAACCTTGTGCTAAATATAACGGCGGGACCCATCCCCAGGGGTTCATTTTAATTTTCATCATGTGTCATTTAAGTTAAACTATCGTACCGGCGTTCCGCACTCATTTCCTCCAGTCCTGCAATATCAAGTAATTTAATCTTTTTCCCTTCGATACCGATGAGTCCCTTATTTGCGAAAGACGAGAGTGTACGGATGGCATTGGACGTGGACATGTTGGACAGGTTGGCAATATCTTCGCGCGATAGACATACTTTCAAAGTCATTTCATCACTTTCGAATCCGTAGGTGTCACGCAAAAAAAGCAATGTTTCAGCCAATCTTCCGGGTATCTGTTTCTGGGTAAGCGTCACTGTGCGGAAATATGAAAAGCCCAACTCGGCAGCCAGCGATTTGATGAAGGAGATACACAACTCGCTGTTGGAATGTAACAGACTGAAAAGCGTTTCGCGATCGAGGCTTGTTACCACAGAATCTTCGATCGCCATGGCAGAAGCAGCGTGCGCCTCATCGGCAAAAAGGGCACGGTAACCGATAAATCCGGCAGGTTTGGCCATGCGTACGATATGTTCGCGTCCGCCTACACCTTCCTGGAATACTTTTGCTTTTCCGCTCGCCAAGCAGACCAACCCCGAGGGTGTATCCCCGGCCCGGCAGATATACTCGCCCTTACGATATGTCCGTACAACCATACGGCTACGAAACACCTGTTTCTCCCGTGCCGTGAGGGCATAGAAAATTGAATTGGGATCATCCAAAAACGGTTTACAAATTTCCTCTATCGTCACCATTTTTGACAATCATTTGAAAAAATGTAATTGTATGGAAATAGCTTGCCTTTTCAAAACACACATATCCCATCTTCGGTAATTTGCGTGACATTATCGTATAATCCCCTTTTCGGTGAGAAGAAACGCCATTTCCTGTTGCATTTCCATAGCTTTTTCGGTAGCTACTTCGGCAAATCTTTCGGTGTTGTCGGCGTAGATGATCGCCCGTGAAGAGTTCACCAATAATCCGCATTGATCATTCAACCCTTCTTCGGCTGTCTCGGCAAGACTGCCACCTTGGGCGCCAACGCCGGGCACCAACAGGAAATGCTGGGGTATCATGCGGCGTATATCTTTTAACATATCAGCGCGGGTAGCGCCTACCACATACATGATATTATCGGAGGTCCCCCAGTTTTTGGATTGACTGATTACTTTTTCGAACAACATCAGGCCGCCATATTTATCTTCAGTATACTGAAAATTGGATGCACCCATGTTGGATGTCAGAGCCAGGATAATTGCCCATTTATCTTTATATCCGATAAATGGTTTTACGGAATCTTCACCCATATAAGGAGCAATAGTGACAGCATCGAATCCGATAGTCTCAAAGAAAGCTTTGGCATACATTTTCGAAGTGTTGCCAATATCACCACGCTTGGCATCGGCAATCAGGAACATGTCCGGATAGTTTTCGCGCAGGTAATCGACTGTCAATCTCAGGTTGACCCAACCGGATACGCCGTAGGCTTCGTAAAAGGCGAGATTGGGTTTATAAGCCACAGTGTATGGCGCTGTAGCATCAATAATTCGCTTGTTGAATTCAAAAATAGGATGTTGCTCTTTCTTGAGAAACTCGGGTATCTTCGTGAAATCACTGTCTAAGCCTACACAAAGAAAACTTCGCTTTTCGCAGATTTTCTCAAACAAATCTTTTGCATTCATTTATTTTGGTTGATTATGGTTTTGAATGATATTCACCGCGTTTAGATTTAATGAATATTTCCGGCAAAATTACAAAAAATAGAATTGAAAAGTATAAAAGCGTAAGTTATCAACGGGAAATCTTTATCTTTGTTATTGTTTGTAACGAAGAGCCATAAGCCAATCATTGTCAGAACTTGTTTTTCTATTGATAAACATATGTCTGGTGATGTTTCTGCCAGCAGAGCGTCAATTTTCAAAAAATGTTTGTCCGGTCCTCATCCGTTTTTCCGTTGTTGTTTCGCGATGTGATTTTCAAAATCCCTGTCGCAGAGCCAACGCTATACCTTACTTTTGATGATGGTCCTGATCCTGATGTGACTCCCCGGGTACTGGATTTACTGAAGAAACATGGCGCCAAGGCAACCTTTTTCCTATGCGGTAAACACGTGGAAAATAACCGGCAACTGGTACAGCAAATAAAGGCCGAAGATCATGCCATTGGTAATCATGGCAGTTGCCATCTGAATGGATGGAAAACTACGACTCACAACTATTTGGCGGACGTCGCAAAAGCGGAAGATCTGATACAAAGCCCATTATTCAGGCCGCCTTACGGGAAATTAAAATTACGCCAGTACATGCGACTGCGTAAAAATTACCAGATTGTATTGTGGGACGTGATGTGTATGGATTTCGACCGGAATATTAGTCCTGAAACATGCTTCTCAAACATACGCAAATATGCTGCGTCAGGTTCGGTTATCGTATTGCACGATTCCGAAAAAGCAGCTACCAATATGTTGTATGCTTTGGAACAAACATTGGTTACTTTTGGAAAGGAAGGATACCGTTTTGTATCAATAAAATAAGCTTAGCAGTTAGAAGTACTGTATTTTAACTGAATGTGACTTGTCAGAGTTCGATAGAACCTGACAGTGCCAGATACAGAATTATAGTGTGAGTCCTGTTAAAAGCTGGATATACGTTTGGATTCCGCTTTGTATCTCATCCAGTAGGATAAATTCATCGGCAGTGTGTGAGCGTGCCGAATCGCCTGGCCCGATTTTTATGGAAGCATACGGAATACGTGCCTGGTCAGATGTGGTAGGTGAACCAAAGGTGGTCAATCCCAGCGACAGCCCCTTTTGCACAAACGGATGCTCCATCGGAATAGATGACGAATTGATATGGGTGGAACGGGGAGTCACAGTGCTGCTTTTCATGGAATCGCGGATAACAGCTAAAGCTTCGATATTTTTGTAATGTTCGTTAGTGCGGACATCCACGACATACTTGCAACTATCGGGTACTACGTTGTGTTGATAACCAGCCAGGATGACCGATACGGTCATTTTTACATCGCCAAGTAATGGTGATGATTTCGGAAATCTGAAATTACGAAACCATTCAATGTCGTCCAATGCTAGATAAATAGCATTTATACCTTCATTACGTGCAGCGTGTCCGGTTTTTCCGACGGTTTCACAATCGAGTACCATCAATCCTTTTTCGGCTATAGCCATTTGCATTTGTGTGGGTTCGCCTACGATAGCCAGATCAAGTGGGCCAAGATCATCCAGAATGAGCGCAATCCCATTCATACCTGTGATCTCTTCCTCGGCAGTGGCAGCATAAATCAGGTTATATTTGCGATCTTTTTGCTTCTCGAAATGCAGGAAAGTCATCATTAGGCTCACCAACGAAGCCCCAGCATCGTTACTACCCAAACCATACAACTTATTATTTTCGAATGTAGGGGTAAACGGATCGCGTGTCCATGAAGCGACAGGTTTTACGGTGTCGTGGTGCGAGTTGAGCAGGATCACAGGCAACTTGTCATTAATCATGGATTGAACCCATACATTGTTGCCTTTACGGAATGTTTTGCAACCCTGTTCTTCTAAGAATGACTCGATAATATTTGCCGTTTGTTCTTCCTCCCGACTTGGTGAAGGTGTGGCAATCAAACGACATAGAAGGTCAATCGCGATTGATATTTTCTGATCAGGATCTGATGAAAAATTCATTTTTTGAGCGACTTCAGGTTGCCTACAAATTTTTGAAATCCAACATTATGTACAGATATTTCTTCTATGTCAGATTTCTTTCTCAACAGTTTTAGCATTTCTTGGTATGCTTTTCGCGATGCTGGGCTGTTTTTATCGCCTGTTTTCGAAATAGTTAACATGTTTTTCCGGCGTAATTCTCTATTCAAAGCGGACAAACATCCCTTGGTTTTCTCTTTTTTGTCGTCAGCATACACCAAAGGCAATAACCAACATTCAATGGTATGGATGCAAATAGCGAATATTACCTTGCCTTTATCAACACTTTCAGGTATATTCCTTTCCAAGCGTGCTATAACATCAGCCAATAGCCTATCCGGTGTTTTTTCGTTCCCCAATTCAGTATGTGCCACATTAAAAGGCATTTGTTGTGATTGATCGGTATCAATCTGTATTATTACATAGTCATTTTCTATCAAAATTTGTGATAATTCTTCCCGTTCGCAGTACTTCAATACTTCATTCCAACCTCCTTCCGCAACCTGTTTGGATTTTTCCAATTTAGGTTGGATTTGGTTGATGATGGGTTCCTCATCTCTGAAATACCTTGAAACCAAATGTTGTATCACCGTGTATTCCGAAATTCCTTCTGTAATCAGCGCAAAAGTCATTTTCCCATTTTTAGAAATTATCCGGTAAACCTCCGATAAATCCGTTCAACCATATTTCGGAAAGTTTCATGGTGCGATCTGCCTTGTGTTCGATGCGATTGATTTTCGTGTGCCCATCAATATTACGGCGAACCACAAACAGGCGCTCATCATCATTGGCTAAATCCAAACCATCAAGCACAGCAGGATTATGGGTAGTCACAATTACCTGCTTATTGTGTTTACGAGCCAAATCGGTCAAGGTGCGGATCACTTCTGTGCACATCTTCGGGTTGAAAGCCGATTCGATGTTGTCGAGGGCAAAAAAAATCGGAGTTTCATCTGAAACGAACAATGTCAGGTAGAATAGCAAGTACAGGAATCCTTCGTTGGTGCTTCGCTGATCAAAATACTGCAAGATTTCGCTCAGGTAGCGGTCGCGAATCAGGACTGTGCTATCATTTGAAAACGAGCTTTCTGGGATTTTCAAATCATCATACCAATCTAACAAAGAAAGTTTTTCCTTGATTTCCTGCAGGATTTGGATGCCTTTTTCTGTTTGTCCTAATTCTTTCAGGTAACGAAATAAACCTTCACCTTTGCGGCCTAAAGGAAGCGTTTGAATTTCTTCGCGGAAGGTACGGAGAGCGGATTCTTCGGGACAATAGAAAAGAAAATTAATAAAGTTAAAATCATTTGGTTGTCCGGTAAAACTATAACTTGGTCTTATCCATCTTTTTAAGCCTCCATCAAATAGAGGAGACACTTCTACCCTTGAAGTGTTCTTGTTAAAAAGAAATACAATAGCTATTCCTACATTATTATTTCCTTTAAACCCGGAAATCATAAATTTCGGTTCCGCCATTCTAATTCCCCGGAGTCCTAAATACTCATTATCCAACTTATCAGCAACCGCTGCAACTCCAAACGAAATAGCTTCAAGAATATTTGTTTTTCCACAGCCATTGGCGCCAATCAATACATTGAAATGCCCCAAAGGTAGTTCCAAATCGACAATCGACTTAAAATTCTTGATATTGATTTTCGTGACCATAACTTTTACAAATGTAAAGATATTATCTTTTATCGATTACTTATTACCTGTTACTTGTCAGTGCTATGATACCTATACCCTTTCCGGAATGCATAAGGCTGACATTTTTGCACACGATAAAAAAATTGGCTGAAAGTGCTGATCGACGAAAATCCCGCTCGCTTGGCAATTTCGGAAACAGACCAATCTGTTTTTTCGAGTAGTTCGCAACAGGCCAACCGCATATATTCACTGATCCATTCGTGTGCACCCATGCCGGTAAGCGCTATCACGGCAGGCAGAAATACATGAATATCCAGCCCCATTGCGTCGGCATATTGTTTCACGGGCATGCGCTTATATTTACGGACAAGCCCGACAAATACGTCGATAAATTCATTGCCTGTCGCCGGCGGATTGACTAACGAGCCGTCGATCAAAAAACCGACAAACACATCCGACGGATGTATCTGCTTATACGGAATCGTTGTGCGTTTCATTTTCCTTAAAACGATGATGCAAATCTATAATTTTTCGTACGCCGGCAGATCAAACCCCCCAATGTTATTTCCTAAAATCAAGTCTTGTGTATTTTAAAAACATGCATGAAATCCTAAAATCTATTGCAATAGATTTTAAGAAACTACCTAGGTTCTTAAAATCTACGATGTGTGATTTTAAAAATGTAAGTGATTTCCTAAAATCTATAATGTCTGATTTCATGAATCCAGGTAAGTTCTTAAAATCATAAGCGTTTTTTATCTCTTAATAACAATGACAAAATAACATCCTCATCTTTTTCAGACAGGATTATTTACATCTTGTAAATCATGTTAATCCTGTCAAGTGAGTAAATTATTTTGTCTTCATTTCTTACCTTACATCCCTTGCAAAATTTCCCAAAGCACCGTTTGCGCCGACACCACACGGTTGGCAGCTTCTTCAATAACCACAGAGTTTTCGCTGTCGATTACTTCATCGGAAACCACCAGATTACGGCGAACCGGGAGGCAATGCATGAATTTGGCATTGTTGGTCAGCGCCATATTTTTGGCATTGCAGGTCCACGCAAGATCTTCGCAAAGTATTTTACCATAACTGTAATATGACGACCAGTTTTTGGCATACACGAAATCGGCGCCGGCATATGCCTTTTCACGGTCATATTCAATGGTAGCGCCTTTGGTAAACATCGAATCAAGCTCATAACCTTCAGGATGGGTGATGACTACTTCATAGCCAGCAGCAACAGCCCATTCGGCAAACGAATTAGGGACCGATTGTGGCAACGCACGGCAATGCGGCGCCCAGGCCAGCAATACTTTTGGCCGTTCTACTTTCTTATATTGTTCAATGGTGATGATATCGGCAAACGATTGTAATGGGTGGCGCGTGGCCGATTCCATGCTCACGATGGGAACGCCTGCATATTGGATAAATTGCTTGATGACACTTTCGGAATAGTCGGCTTTACGGTCTTTCAATCCGGGAAACGAGCGTACGCCAATGATATCACAATATCGACCGATAACGGCAGCAGCTTCCTTGATATGCTCGGCCTTGTCGCCATTCATCACCACGCCAAATTCGGTCTCGATTTTCCAACTGTCTTCGTTGATGTTGAGCACCATGGTGTTCATTCCCAGATTTTGTGCGGCTTTCTGGGTACTGAGCCGCGTACGGAGACTCGAGTTGAAAAATAACAGGCCCATTGTAAGATGTTTGCCCAGGTTTTCGTATTGAAATGGGTTGTCTTTGATTAAAAAAGCTTCTGCAAGAAGTTTTTTCAGGTTGGTGACATCATGTACCGATGTAAAATGTTTCATTATTCTTGATTTTTCAGTTTTACAATTTTTATTAATCACACAAGAAATTTGATAGCCAGCACACCCAGTGTACATAACATTGTTGCGGCAATAACGCCTCGTGTGGCATACCAATACTCCTTGTTCAGGTAAAGGTAGAAAATGATCAGGTTAGGAATGGCGCACAGACTGAGGATTTTAGGCAATGCCCGCATCACAAAGGCATACTGTAAAAATTCGCCAAAAGGACTTGTCGAGTACCCGAAAAGGTACACAAAAAGAAAAACCACCAGTGGCAGTATAATGCCTAATACCAGTCCTATCCAAAATTTGTTCCAACGACGACTCATTGATTGATGATTTATGATATGCGGGGTTATTTTACCACCACTCCGTTTGACACTGCTTTCACTGGAGTTACGAACACTAACTTTCCGTCGGCATCCTCAGCCAGCAGGATCATTCCTTGCGAGTCGATGCCTTTCAGTTTGCGTGGCGCCAGATTTACCAGCACACACACCTGTTTGCCGGGAAGCTCTTCGGGAGTGAAAAATGCTGCAATGCCCGACACAACCGTCCTTTTGTCGATACCCGTATCTATCAGCAACTTCATTAGCTTGTCGGTTTTGGGGACCCGCGATGCTTCAAGAATGGTTCCTACGCGGATATCCATTGTCGAAAATTCGTCATAGCTGATATCAGCTTTGGCGGGAGCAGCTTTATAATCATTCTTTTCGTTTGCTATTTTTGTATCAGCAAGCCGTTTCAGTTGTTTTTCGATGGACTCATCTTCAATTTTTTCGAATAGCAGAAACGGTTCGTTCAACAGATGGCCTGCCACCAGCAGATCACTATTACCAATACATTCCCATGCCGTTTCCGGTAAATTGAGCATTTCCTTGAGGCGTGTTGAACTGAATGGCAGGAAGGGTTCGGATAACAAAGCCATGTTGGCAGCCAGTTGCAGGGCCACGTTTAGGATTGTTTTTACACGTGCCTGATCTGTTTTAATCAGCTTCCACGGTTCAGTGTCGGCCAGGTATTTATTGCCGAGTCGGGCAAGATTCATTGCTTCTTTCAAGCCTTCGCGGAAACGGAAGTTTTCCAGCGAATTTTCCACATTAGCACGGATAACAGCTATTTCATCCAGTGTTTCCCTGTCGTAATCAGTTAAACCTGTAACTTCGGGCACTATGCCATCAAAATACTTCTGTGTCAGCACCAATGCACGGTTGACAAAATTTCCGTAAATCGCCACCAGTTCGTTATTGTTACGGTCCTGGAAATCTTTCCATGTGAAATTATTGTCTTTTGTTTCGGGAGCATTGGCCGTAAGGGTATAACGCAACACATCTTCCTTACCGGGAAAATCGGCCAAGTACTCATGGAGCCATACCGCCCAATTACGTGAAGTGGAAATCTTATCGTTTTCAAGGTTCAGAAACTCGTTGGCCGGTACATTCTGCGGCAGGATAAATGAACCTTCGGCTTTGAGCATTGCCGGGAAAATAATACAGTGGAATACAATATTGTCCTTCCCGATGAAATGTACCATCTTGCAATCTTCCGACTTCCAGTAATCTTCCCATGTGTCGGGCAACAATTCCTTAGTATTGGAAATATAACCAATAGGCGCATCAAACCATACATACAGCACCTTACCTTCAGCACCTTCCACAGGCACAGGCACACCCCAGTCAAGATCACGGGTAACAGCACGTGGCTGTAATCCCAAGTCAAGCCACGATTTACATTGCCCATACACATTGCTTTTCCATTCCTTGTGACCATCGAGTATCCAGTCTTTCAGGAACGGTTCATATTCGTTAAGCGGAAGATACCAGTGCTTGGTTGGTTTCATCACAGGTACGGACCCGCTAAGCGTCGATTTCGGGTTGATCAGGTCGGTCGCATTGAGCGAAGTACCGCATTGCTCGCACTGATCGCCATACGCCCGTTCATTGCCGCAATGCGGACAAGTCCCGGTGATGTAGCGGTCGGCAAGAAACTGGTGTGCTTCCTCATCATAATATTGTTCGGTTTCCTTTTCGATAAATTTTCCGTTATCGTACAGGGTTTTAAAAAATCCGGAGGCCGTTTGATGATGTATCTTGGATGTGGTACGCGAATAAATATCGAATGAAATTCCAAAACGTTCGAAAGAATCCTTGATGATGGCATGGTAACGATCGACAATTTCCTGTGGTGTTACACCTTCCTGTCTGGCCTTGATGGTGATAGGTACCCCGTGTTCATCGCTTCCCCCGATGAATACTACATCACGTCCGCGCAAACGCAAATAACGAACGTAAATGTCGGCAGGCACATATACGCCTGCCAGGTGACCGATGTGAACAGGACCATTAGCATAAGGTAAAGCGGTGGTTACCAAATGTCTTTTAAATTCTTTCATTATTATTTTTGATTATATCTGTTGTTCATTAACCCAACCCGAAAGTTGGTAGCGGATTCCCTCGAACCATCGGGGAACCTCAAAGATAGATAAAATGCCTGGGGATTTGGAGTATTCAGCAATAATTTTTACAGAATCCCCATCGGAATCCACAAAGAGGACACCATCAAACAACTCCTTTTGGATAGATGAAATAATGTTACGGAAAGAGTTGATATAGTTAAACTCAGCATTTCCCGGAGTTACACGGTGTCCACCCTTTTTTACCCTAAGTTCAATCCGGGTAAGCGAACAATTTAATGAGTTAATTCCCAAAAAGATTCCTTTAATTGAATATCGTGCTTTTTTGAAGAAATAGATGTTATCAATACCAATGTTATCGGCAAAAGGTGTTTCCAGGGCGAAATCTTTCTGACAAGCAATGGCCTCCTCTCTTTCCTGCTGGTAAATTGTCGCAGCCCTTTCCCTGTGATTTTCTGCTGTTTCATCGGGATGCTGATTTTGTAAATTTTGCAACAACAAATCCCCATTGAATATAGACAAGGCCTCAGCGGCAAATAGCTTTCCATAAGTACTTTTGCCACTTCCCGATGGTCCCATAACAAGGTAAAAGTCAGGCACGGCTTAACAATCTTCTTTTTTTTCGTGTTTTTACAGGTTGGCTGACCAACAAAAATGAGTATTTGCCTTTCCCTTTATCTGCCAGTCTTCTGACGACGCTAAAATAAGTCTGTTGTTCATCATGGGATATTTTGACCAAATCCTCGCTTCCATCAGGATTTGCCTGAACGGCGTAATCTTCTCCCAATAATCTGGTACGTTCATCCCAATAGTGAAACGATAACCCTTGCGCCCATGAGTCCTGCCAATTCTGATAAGTGATTTTCAGCGACTCTTCTTCTATTTTTTTACATTCTAAGGCTGTCATGATGACATTTTTTCTTTACAACCAACAAATTTAATGCAAAATATTGTTTTTCGGATGCCGCAATCAAAAATATTATTTGTTTACGGTCATTTGTACCAAGTCGATACGTGTATTGGATACTTTCCTGATGATGAAGGTATAGGGCTCGATGTGGATCAGTTCACCTGCCAATGGAAGATTCAAGTGGTGATAGAGAATAAAACCGGCCAAAGTATCGTAATCGTCCCTTTCGGGAATATCCAGATGATAAGCCTTATTAAGATATTCTATTTCGATTCTTCCCGACAAAAGATATTCATTCTCACCAAGCTGGCGATCTACTAAGTTATCTTTGTCATGTTCATCCTCGATATCACCGAAAATTTCTTCAATCAGATCTTCCAATGTAAGCAAGCCGGAAGTTCCGCCGTACTCGTCTACCACAACAGCAATACTGCGATGTTCGTGCATGAACAATTGCATCAGCTTGTGACCCGACATTGTTTCAGGAACAAATGTCAATGAATTGAACATGGACTGGATTGATTCCGGATTTTTAAATAATTCCTTGGAATGCACATAACCAATAATATTGTCAATATCTTCCTTGTAAACAATAATTTTAGACACCCCGCTATCGATAAACTTTTGTTTCAACTCCGCTATGGATGCATTTTCCTCCAGCGCAACAATATCTGTTCGCGGGATCATACAGTCGCGTATTTTAACGGATGAAAAACTGAGTGCATTCTGGAATATTTTTATTTCATGTTCGGCATCCTGTTCTTCCTTGCTAATAGGCTGAACTTCACCGATGAAATGATCTAAATCTATTTTGCCGAATATGATTTCGTTGCTTTTATCCGGACGCGCCCTGGTAAACATTCTGACAAGCAAGCTCGCTATGCTGTTAATCAGCTTTATCACAGGATATAACAAACCGTAAAATATCAGTAATGGCACAGCACAGACATTTAATGTGACATTCGGATTGATCCGGAATAAGACTTTTGGCAAGTATTCGGCAACCAAAAAGAAGACCAACGTTGCAACAACAATAATGACCAACAATGCAAGAAAACCGGAAAATATTTGTATGGTAACCAATGGAACAAGCGAAATGACAGCCACAATGCCATAAATAGCCAACATAATGTATTGTCCTACCAGCATGGTAGACATGTACTGTTCCGGATTTTTTGTAAAAATGTTAATGATCTGTGACGGAAATTTTCCCTGCTTGCGGTTCAGCTCTATCCGTAATTTGTTGGAAAAAACAAATGCAGTCTCCATCCCGGAAAAGAAAGCCGAAAAAAACAGCGCCAGTATAATAACCAGAAAAGGACTCATGATCTATTGTTTTTGTTTTTCATCCTCATCCTCCAGGAAAATAGTCGCTTTCCCCTTGGTTAACTTCCATTCAGAGAAATCCTGTTTGGCAAAAAAGGAATCCCCGGTTCCTACAGTTCCTGATTTTTGAGTTATTTTGGTATATTTTTCAGTATATACAATAGCTTTCTTCCGATCCCAAAACAACTGTTCGGTTTCTAACTTCTGGCCTTCTGAATTAGTTAACACCACGTTACTTCTTGTTTCCCAAATTTCGGTTGTTATATCCTGCTGTGCCCAATTGGCGCTTATTTCAGCTTTCAGCTCTCCTGTCTTTTCGTAAAACCATACATGCAAACCGTCCGGGAACTCTCTTCTCGGCTCCTGGGCTTCTGCAAATTGTTTCATATGCGGAGCCTTAAGCTTCACCTGCAAACGGGCCGAGTCGGAATACAACACCTCAATGTTGGTTGCTGCCAGATCCGGTTCTTCCGCAGGGTCAATGATTTTACTGACAACTTCCATATCGTTGGTACATGAAGTACCCACAACAACAGATAACAATATGATTATCAATAAAAATCTACAAGGCAAACTCATATAGAATAAGGTATCTTTTATCAACCAACAAACCCTCAAAGCATAGAATCAGCTTTGAGGGTTCGTCCTAAACAATATATTTGTCAGAAACGTGCTTTAGTCGTTTCACCGATCCAACAACCAACCGATATAGTTGCACCTTCTTTGATATCACGGAAAAATGCTTCTTCTTTTTTCGGACAAAGTTGTGAATATTGACTGATCAAAGGATTTACTTGACTAGCGCAATCAGGATCTACCGCTTTAGCCTTCTGTAATTTATCCACTACAACCCAATATACTTGCGACTTTTCAAACTCATCTTCTCCGCATTTAGGACCTGCGGCATAAGTCTTGGCCAACAAAATATACGGTGCACCCCAATCGGGACGTAATTTGCTTGCCTCAATAGCATATTTTTTTGTCTCAGGATATTTATTATACTTAGCTAACATGATACTTCCCAATTGGTAATAATAATTTGCTTTATCAATTGGGTCGGTTTCATGTGTAATGGCGCTTTCAAAATACTCAACTGCTTTTTCAAAGTTTTCTTTCTTGAAAAACAATTTGGCCATATTGTATGCTGCAGCGGCCGAAGGTTCCAATGCAAACTGCTGTTCCGAAGCCTTTTCAAATAATTGGGTGTCGGTACATTCGTTGCGGTTGAGCAAACGGGTCAATTTACGAAGGAATTCGAGATCATTTTTATTACTTTCAAATTTGGGAGTATATATTTTGACTAAGTTTTCGCAATTGGCTGCAGGGCTTTTTGCAAAAATATCGTCAATCATATCTCTTGCTTTTGCTAATTCTTCGCTCGAATTTTTCTTAAGTGCAGCACTCACATTATCACTTACTTTGGTGTAATTTTCAAGCAATTGTTCGTCACTCAGTTTACCTTCACTATTTTGCTGGATGGTTATATTCATATAACTGGCATAAACAATGGCGCTTGTCTCTTCCTTTTGGGTTGCCATCGTTTCTTCCAGGAATTTCATAATCTTGGGCTGATTTTCGGGTGTATCCAAATATTTCATCATGTCCTGAGCCATGGCAGCTAAATAAGTACCTTTATTCTGAGGGCGCATCTTGATACCTGCTTCATATACCTGCATCAAAGTATCCACCAAAGCGCTTTTTTTCTTCTGGTCTAACTCTTTGGAAATGAAATATTGATACATAGTGATACCACGGGGAACATTGTTGGCTGACGATTGCGGGCAATTTTTAAACACCTTACGCCAGTTGACAATAGCTGCCTCGTAGTTTTTGTGTTGATAATCCTGTTGATACATTGACAAATTTCTGATACAGTCGATACTGTCCTGCCCGCGTCCGAATCTTGTTCCTGTGACCGAACCCGGTTGTGCCGAAATGGAGACAACAGATAGCAACCCTACAGCTACAATTCCCAAAAACTTATAAACTTTTTTCTTCATGGTCGTGATTTTCTTTGTGTGGATCAACATCTACTTGATAGCAGCATTGACATAAAACCTTTTTCTTTTTTTCATTTAAAATTAAATCTACTAATCTCCTCTAACCCAATGAGGACTAAATTTGGTTTTGCAAAAATAGGCTTTTTCACTTTATCTGCAAAAAAAAATACATCTCCTCCTGTCACTAAAGTTATTAAACCTTCATATTGCCTGTCAAATCTGTTTATATAATTATCTATTTCAAAAATGATACCATTTTGTACACCTGCAATAATTGCTGAATCCGTAGAATTACCTAATAAAAAATAATCAACGGATGGGGCCAACAAGGGTAATCTTTTTGTATAATCATGCAAAGCCTGAAAGCGCATGTGTAATCCGGGTGAAATATTTCCGCCATGATAATTTCCCTGGTCATCCAGAAAATCGATAGTTAATGCTGTGCCGGCATCTATTACCAAAACATTTCGGCCGGGATAGAGACTATAGGCTCCCACAACGGCGGCCAAACGGTCTTTACCCAAAGTTTCGGGAGTTGTATATAGGTTGTTAACCGGAATCGGTGTGTCTGCCGTCAGTTCCATAAAAAAAGGAGAATGGACGAACAATACAGCCATAAGTTCCGGCGCTATTACACTAACACTTGAAATAATACAAGCATTTGTCCGGGGCAATGCAGCAAGATGACTTAGCAATCCTTTCGAATCGGTAAGATCAAAGAAAGCAATCGATTCAATTACGCCCTGTTCTACAACAGCAGCCTTGATCAGCGTATTACCGGCGTCTATACAGAGTGTCTTCAATTTTTAGGACAGATGACAGGAAAAAATGAGTGATATAATCTCGTTGCTATTTTGTTGAAAATTTGTATATGGTCTGGGTCTGGTATGTTTGTCCCGGTCGCAGGATAGTTGATGGGAACTCGGGATGATTCGGCGAATCGGGAAAATGTTGTGTTTCTAAGCAAAACCCTCCGCGTCGTATATACTTGGTATTATTCTTCCCAATTAATATCCCGTTGAGAAAATTACCGGCATAAAATTGCACGCCAGGTTCAGTGGTAAACACCTCCATAAAACGTCCGCTTTCAGGTTCGTAAGCAGTTGCTGCCAAAGCTAATGATCCGGTGTTGTTGCGCAACACCCAGTTGTGGTCATATCCGTTACCAAACTTAAGCTGTTCGAAATCAACATCAATTCGTTCTCCGATTTTATGTGGTGTGGTAAAATCCATAGGCGTACCGGCCACATCGGGAAAATTGCCTGTTGGAATCAACCCGGCGTCAACCTCGGTGTACTTGTCGGCAAGGATAACTAATTCATGATTGGCATTGGTCGGTTGTTTTCCTGCCGAAAGGTTGAAATAACTGTGATTGGTCAGATTGCACGGCGTTGCCTTATCCGTAACGGCCCGGTAATCTATTTTCAACTCGTTGGCGTCGGTTAAAGTATAAGTTACCGTTGCAGCCAGATTGCCAGGATAGCCTTCTTCCATATCCTTGCTTGTATAAGTCAATTCAAGCGCATTTCCGGTTTCGCTTTCCATTGGTTTTGCAGCCCACACAACCCGGTTAAATCCGATGTTTCCGCCATGAAGGTGATTTTCGCCGTTATTGATGGCCAAAGTATAATTGACACCGTCCAGCGTGAATTTACCTTTGGCGATACGATTACCGTAGCGTCCGATAATCGCGCCGAAATTGGGATTATCACTTTCATATTCGGGACTAAGATAACCGGCTAACTTATCGAATCCGAGTACAACATCGCCCAACTGTCCGTTTCTATCAGGAACATGCAATTCGGTGATAGTTCCGCCATAAGTGGTTATTTTCACAACTACGCCATTATGGTTGGTTAACGTGTAAAGTTCCACAGGTTGCCCCTTAAATTGACCGAAATCTTCTTTAACAATACCTGCTTTAATCTTTCCCTGATTTTGTTGGCTTCCGCCTCCACAAGAAATAAAACCGCATAAAACCATCAACATCAGCAGAACTTGAAATGTAGTGTACTTTGTATTTTGCTTTTTCATATGATAAAATATAAAAATTTACACGTCAAAAATACATAAGTCTGTTAATATTTGTACTAAACACAATAGGATTTTTTCGAAAAAGGGATAAAGATGTCCGCTGGTTTCCCATTTTTGTGTACTTTAGCAGCATATTTTCACTCGTAGTATTAGCTACCTGTTTGAATGTCAAAATTATTAAAAGATTTATTAAATGTCGCCGTTACAGGTTTTAGATGATGTTAAATTAAATTTTAGTCCGGGTTCATTGGTTATCATGAACATCATATTGGCGTTTGTGATGTTCGGGATAGCCTTGCGGATGAATGTTTCCGATTTTAAGGATGTTGTCCGAAATCCGAAAAGTTTTATTGTTGGCGCTGTTTCACAATTTGTTTTGCTGCCTTTCGTTACATTCCTGTTGTGTATGGTGCTTCAACCTATCTTGTCGCCGTCGGTCGCATTGGGGATGATCTTAGTCGCCGCTTGTCCCGGGGGTAATATTTCCAACTTCATCACCACTTTGGCTCGTGGTAACATCTCACTATCTGTGAGTCTGTCGGCTTTTTCCACGCTGGTCTGTGTGATCATGACACCTTTCAATTTTTCATTCTGGGGAAAGTTGTATTCGGACACATCAAAATTAGTGATGCCCATTGAAATTGACTTTTGGGAGATGGCGCAAACTGTTTTTATCCTGTTGGGTATTCCTATTACATTGGGGATACTGTTTGCACGTTACTTCCCGAAAGCAACCCAAAAGCTCATCAAACCAATGGGTATCCTGTCCATTGTGGCATTCATCGGGTTTATTGTGGTGGCGCTTGCTGCTAATTTCAGTTATTTTATGAAATACATCCATTTGATCGGTTTTATCGTAATCGGCCACAATGCTATCGCTTTGTGGACTGGTTATGGTACGGGACGAATTACGCGATTACCCTGGCGAGACTTACGATCGGTAACGATCGAAACCGGGATACAAAATTCCGGATTAGGTTTGGTGCTTATTTTCAACCCGAAACTTTTTGATGGATTAGGAGGTATGGCCTTTGTTGCCGCATGGTGGGGCGTATGGCACATTGTTTCCGGTATGGGATTGGCTTTTTTCTGGCAAAAGAAAGTCCCGAAAACAGAACCCCCAAAAGCATAATCTGCACAAATACAATATAATATAAACTTCAACGACATATATAAGTGTTTTTCTTGAAAATACTTTTGTATTATTTTTGCTACTCATATAAATAAATTGTTTGGTATCAATTTATTTTGACAATCTGTCGAAATAAAAAGAAACAAAAATATTTTAAAAGGCGTATACATATTTAATCATCATCCAAAAATTCAATCAGATAAATCGTACAAATGAAATCATTATATTTAATTGTTTTTACAGTAATATTTTCCATCGCAAGCGTATCTGCGCAGACAGCCGAAAAGGTGAAATGGTATACACTCGAAGAAGCCTTAGCGTTGAATGCCAAAAACCCGCGCAACATTCTTATTGACGTGTATACCGATTGGTGTAGCTGGTGTAAGGTGATGGATAAAGAAACATTCAATAATCCAACCATTGCCAAATATATCAATGCTAATTTTTATCCGGTAAAGTTTAATGCCGAATCGAAGTCTCCTCTTACATTTGCGGGGCAGACATTTGTCAATCAGGATAAAACCCATCAGTTTGCGGTAGCCTTGATCAGGCAAGGTGATGGCAGAGTGTCGTATCCATCTGTAGCTTACCTTACCGGAGAATTGAAATTGATTGGGGCTATTCCCGGTTTTTACAAACCCGAAAAAATAGAACCTTTGTTACATTTTATTGTCGAGGAAAAGTATAAAGACAATATCTCGCTGGAAGATTACGAAAAGACATTTGTCAGCGAACTGAAAAAGTAAGATAGTCCGGAAAAATAGCCATTCGCAAACTTTTTGTTGTTGCTCGGATTAGTTAGCCACAACTTTGGACTTGTTTGAATGGTTTACTTTTGACGCAAGGCAAATTACAGCAGGTATTTGCAACTTATTAGTTTTGTTTTTATCGCTATGAAAACTGGCTGGATATAAAATTCCGATAATTGTTGTAACCAATCTGTAAGTTGTGCGTCAAAAGATACACAATGGCATTATGTGATGACATAAGTTATATCGAACGAACGCTTGCGGGTGACGTGGCGGCATTTTCTGTTTTGGTGGAACGTTATCAAACCATGGTATTTTCATTGGTTGTCAGGATCGTTCGTCAACGCCAGGATGCCGAAGACATTGCCCAGGATATATTTGTCAAAGCATATTTGTCGCTGAAAAATTTTCGCAACGAAGCTCGTTTTTCGACATGGTTGTGCCGGATTGCTTACACTACAGCCATATCGCATACACGTAAGCAACGTCCTGATCGTGCCGGCGTTGAAATAGAGACTGAACGGCATGCTGAATGCGATGATATCCATGCCAGAAACCTGCACGAAGAACGTTTGCAGAAATTGCAGCAATCTTTGGATAAGTTGCCGTCCGAGGATGCAATTCTTATATCTTTGCATTATCAACATGGCAAATCGATAGATGAAATCGTGTCTATCACGGATATGTCGGCGAGTAATGTCAAAGTGCGGTTACACCGGGCAAGAAAAAAGTTATATCAGGAAATTAAGGAGGATGATTGAGATGGATACCATACATCAAGATAACGAATTAAGACAGTTGTTCAGTCGATTGTCGGAGGAAGAACCTTCGAAGGGTTTTTCGGAACGGGTCATGGCGCAGGTAATGATCGAAGCGCAACATGCCAAACAGAAACAACGTATACGTAACATTTTCATATATAGTGCCATTGCCTGTTTCTCTGTAGCGATACTGGTAGTGGGATTCTATTTAGCCGATCGGTACTACGATGTGAAAAGTTATTGGAACGTTTCCGGATGGTTATCGGATTCTATCGGTAATACGTTCGCCACTATATCCGATTTTTTTATTTATGCTACGGTTAACAAAGTGTTTTTATTGGGGGCATTGGTATTATTACTTTTACTTGCTGATTTGTTCATCAGGCGCAGTGTGGAAAGAAGAAAAGAGGCACATGGATTTAATTAAGGAACGTGTTCAAAATAAAATTCCCATGTTATAATTGCCCGTCAGGGCATCGACATCAATAGAACCGAAGCTGCCTCGACCTCTTTTCCCCGTAGGGGATAAACCTCTGCGGTGGGTTAATGTCCTACGGACAAGGGA
>JAVBNI010000129.1:0-7386 GCA_031551645.1 Bacteroidales bacterium
TTCAAAAAAATGACGCATCTGAGATTCAATCTCTAACGAATAAAAGTTTTTCATGTCTGGAATTTCATTGGTTAAGTTGCTGAACAAAGATAACATGAAATAATTGGAAATGGGAATTTTATTTTGGGCGCATTCCTAAGTGACAATGACAAAATAACATTCCCAACTTTTTCAGACAGGATTAACATGATTGGCTTCGCCGAGCTAAAGAGTTACAGGATTATTTACATCTTGTAAATCATGTTAATCCTGTCAAATGAGTAAATTATTTTGTCTTCATTCCTAATTCGTGGATAAAAAAGTATTCTCAGCTAAAAAATGGATAATCCTTTACCCAGGCATATTCCTTATCGAGCAATGCTTTTTCGTCGCCGGTTAACGGGTTCTTAAGGATTTCGCCAATATAGTCGACAGCAAACGAAAAACTTTTAAAATCGCCGGGTGGGATAATGACATCCGACCCCATTTGAAATGTATATTTCAAGGCGGCAATACCCAATGATTTATCAATACCTGTATCGATAGGCTTGCACCATGCTTTTGGATAACCTGAACCTTCGCGTTCAGACTGTTCCTTCCAGTGCCGGAGTATAAGTCCCTTGATCGCGAGAATACCCGCTCCCTGTTTCTTTGCCTCACGGCACAAAACGGTTCCCATCTCGTTCCGCATATTCATCATCCAGTTGACTGGGAACATGACTGTGTCAAAATCATACAACTTCATTGCCTTGATGGCAATTTCCTCCGAATGTGCTGTGAACCCGAGCTTGCGAACGCGTCCGTCCTGCTTGGCTTTGATCATCATTTCCATCACACCGCCCGAACCAAATGCCTGATCGATATCTTTCTGGGTCGATATGGCATGCAGTTGATATACATCGAAATAATCGGTATGAAGTAGTTCAAAGGATTTTTCAAATTCGCGTTCCGCCTCGGCGCGTAAACGTTTGCCCGTTTTACAGGCAAGATAAACATCCTTGCGATAGGATTTCAGGGAGTTTCCTAATTTTTCCTGTGCATCTTCGTAGCTGGGCGCTACATCGAAATAATTAATCCCTCGATCAATCGCCCATGCAACATAATTATCAGATGCGGCTTGGCCATCGCGCATGGAAACAATACCTCCATACACTACCGGAAAAACGAGAAATCCTGTTTTTCCCAATGTGCGTTTCGGTACATTAACCTGTTCCGGTTCTCTGCCAAACGTCCCCGGAATTTTTCCCATCGCGCCTAATGCGGCAATTGCCGCCGTTTTCTGTATAAAATTCCGTCTTTTCATAATATATTTATATTTGGTCTACAAATTTAACCTTTAAATAAATAAGTTGTTGAGAAATTATAGTAAAAACGAAATATGATTATCGGTTTTGGTACCTAATGGTAATTTTCGGCTCGTCATTGCGAGGAGTAACGACGAAGCAATCTACTGTTAATTACAAAGATTGCTTCGCTATCACTACCAATGACAGATTTATGCAATTTGCACATTTTCAGGTAATTTTATATTAAGTTCTTTGACAAGTCTATTTAGTATTTTTACCTTATTGGCTACCAATTGCTCCTCATAATGCATGATGCCGTGCTCTGCAAAATCGAGTCCTTTTACCATTACACGCCAATAGAGTATCGCTATTTTCCGGGCCATGGCTTTTATGGCGATCCGAGGACCTTTTCGCCCTCTTAACCTTCGGCCAAATGAACCAATTGCGATATTCTTACTGTTTATCAATCCCTGTGCAATGGTTCGGAATATCTGGCCTGCTGCCGGATTTCCTTTTTTCCTGGCATTGCGGCGCATTTTGCCGGAGTTGTGCTGCCCCGGAGCCAAACCAAGCCAGCTTGTAAAGTGCTTTTCGGAAGGCCATTTTTCCAGATCGGAGCCGGTTTCTGCCAGCAGTTGCATCCAGGTGTAATCGGTAATGCCCGATATTACTGTTGCATCCTTCCCATCGAACACATTCAAAAGGTTTGGCGCCAGTTTTTCAACTGCCGGTTTATGATGCCGGATCGCTTTTCGTTTTTTTTGATCCCGCCCATTGCCCGATTGTCCAATCCGATTGATCACGGTATTGATCTGTTTGTCGCACGCATTAATTTGTTGCAAATAGAACAGGTACCCATCGTATGCCTGTTTCAACGCAAAAAGGCAGGCTTCAGTGTATCTTCCTTCCAAGGCTTTCAATATAAGTTCCTTTTTGGTTTTCAATACACTCCGGTGACACAACCCAAGAAGAACATGCCGATCCCTTTCGCCATTGAGGATTGCTTCAATGATAGCCATGCCGCTTACTCCGTGTATCTGGCTTAACACTTCTTTAAGACGGATATTCATCGTGGTGAGGGCTTTTTGCATGTGGTTGATGTGCATGGCCGAACTTCGGATGTGATCTTCTCTCAGACGAAGATAACCCCTGAGTTCTTTAATATCGGCATCTACAACAAGGCATCGGTTCAGTAATCCATAGCCATGAAGTTCCTGTATCCACTGGCAATCCTTTACATCGGTTTTGCGACCGGGAACCTGCCTGGTTTGACGCCCGTCGACAAGCCAGACATCAATTCCGGACTCTTCTAAGATTTCGTACAAGATCACCCAGTATACGCCGGTGGCTTCCATGGCTACCGTCTTCACCCGATGTTCCGACAGATAATCCCGCAGAAGAAGAAAATCTTCTGTAAATGTAAAATGGCTTACTACCGGTTGGCCTTCAACCGAGGTGAATACTTTTTTTGCACCAATGTCAATCCCGGCAACGTTTGTTCTGATCTTTTCCATTATCATACTTTTTATGTGAATGATCTATACCCAAAAGGGCATTGTTAACTAAACGTTGGCAGACTACCATTCGGACATTCCCCGTAGGGAAGTACCATGCATTATGCCTTGTTCTTTTGGAACCATACTCGCAGACAGGTAAAAACACTAAACTAATGAACGGTCAAACTGTGTAGATCATGCCACGAAGGTAGGCATATACCACCTGTCATTATCGTATTGTGCCACATTTTTTTGGGGTAGCCTCTCGCTATGACGCTCGTCTTCAACTTCCAGTTTTATTTTAGGCATAACATCCGGGAATCATAAAACAAAAAGATATCACCAGTTTTTCGACAACATTATAATTGTTCAACGATAATTTTCAGAGACAAAACCTTCCAATAAAAAATTCCTTACATTTGTTGCCTATATTTTAGACTGATAAACATGTATCGATCCATATTGCTATTCATGTCTGTTTTTTTGTGTTTTTCCTGTGTTGGTGCAGAGAAAAAGGAAATAAAAGCATCGGAAATCATCCAGTTAATTAAAAAAGGGAAACATGTCCAGATAGTCAACAAAATTATCCTGGACGATTTGGATTTCACCAAGGAGAGTGATCCTTTTATTTTGAATGCCAATGTTCTCCAGGTTGAAATAAAATCCAACATATTTTTCAGCAACTGCATATTTATGGGCAAGGTTACTTCCAATGGAAAAGTAGATCCCCTGTCGGTGCACACTGTTTTTAAAAACAACCTGGTGTTTGTTGAATGCGATTTCAGGGGTGAAGTCGATTTCGAAGGAGCAATAGTATACGGAATGGTTAATTTCAGCAAGTCTGTTTTCAGGGATAATGCCAATTTTAACAACCTGGCGGTTTGGAGCAAGGACAGTTATTTTTCGGAAGTCAAAGCAGAAAAGGGTTTTTCGATGATTTATTCGTCGTTTTATGGGAACTTGTATTTTCTGGATGCTCATTTCGATGGTCCGGCTTCTTTCCAGGAATCCTCCATCAAAGGTAAACTATCTTTCAATAACAATGTTTTTAAAGAAAGAGCCGGGTTCGACCTGATGGAAATATGTGGGGGCGCTTTTTTCAATTATGCGACGTTCGAAAAGAATGCCGACTTTTCTTTTTCTCGATTTCTGCATACGACGGAATTTGTTAATACAATTTTCAAGGAAAAAGGTAATTTTGAAAAGACATTTTTCCTGAATACTGTACGATTTGTTGATGTAGACACCACCAATCTGATTTTAACTGATACCTTTTTCGGAAACAACAAATGAACTCATCGAATAAGGAATTATTTCTTTTTAGCTGATTTGCAAGATGGTTTCGCATCTTGTAAAATATTCAAATCCTGCCGGAAAACAAATAATTCTGTCCGTATTCCCAAGTTTCCGCAACCTCTCGAATCCTTATACGTATAAGTACTATAATTAAAAATCAACAATTCAGATATTCCATGATGACAAAAATTAAAAGAGGGATTATCGTTTTCCTGATACTCCTCTTGCCCGTTTCATTGACTTTTCATAGTTGCGACGATAATACCATCCCCGATCTTATCGATACGATATTCAGTATTCTGGATCAAACCGGATGGTTGAAAAACAATGAAAACATGGATAATATCCCTGAAGATATCACCCCGTTTGATGATGATGGTGATGGTGGAACATTAGCTACATCTGTCTCGCTTGCAGAAAAGTTTCCTCCCATTGGTAACCAAGGAAGCTATGGTACCTGTGTGGCATGGTCTGTGGGGTATAACCTGAAAACTGCATTGAATGCCATCGAAAAAGGATGGACAACAACGGATCTTTCTAATAAAGCCAATCAAACCAGTCCGAAAGATCTATGGCTGATCATTCCCGATAGTAAAAAAGGCACCAAATGCGAAGGAACCAACTTCGAACCGGCGTTGGATGCTTTGATTTCAGATGGAGCGGCTACATTGAGTTCGGTTCCGTATTCCAACCTTGGAAGCTGTACCGGCACCAAAACAGGAAACAGTAACAATAAATTGGCTAATTACCGAAAGATAGCTTCCGAAACCGACGGGCTGACAGTCGAAAATTTCAAAGGGTATCTGAATGCAGGACGTCCTATTTCTTTCGGGGCAAAGTTGGGCGATCGATTCATGAATTGGAACAGTTCTGCTGTTATCAGCTCCGACACATACAACAATCCCGTTATGCAGCATGCTTACCATGCCATGGTACTGGTAGGTTACGACGATGCTAAAAATGCATTCCGCGTACGGAATTCATGGGGAACTTCGTGGGGCGATAACGGAAGCATTTGGGTGGATTATAATTTCTTTTGCAAAAGTTTTTGTTTTGCCGCTTTTGTCGCCCAAAACGTGAACAGCGTAAAAGCCGGGAATGATGGTACCATAGCTACCGGCAGTCTAAGCAGTGGCTATGATTTGTTGGCATACAGCGCCGAAGACCAGAAAATGACAGAAGACGATCCGGATTATCCCGAATGGGACAGAAAATTTTCTTACGAAGTATACAATTCAGGCAATAAAACCATAACTCCTTCGCAAAAATGGACGGTGCTTTATATGTGTTACAATGCCACTAATGCAAACGATTACGAAATTATTTTTGAAGATTATTATACCGAAGAATATGGAGAAGGTGATGGTTTTCTTTCTTCTTCGACTGCGCTGGCCGGAGGATGGTGGAATAATGCGTCGGTGGAACCAGGTAAAAAAGTCGGGGAAGCCGAATATGGGGAAGATGGTTTCGTGATCACCTACGATATGCCCAATACCATAACAGGAAAGTACTACCTTGTGGTGATGGCCGATGCATACGATAAAATCAAGGAGGCAAACGAAGACAACAATTTTTATTTTATTACAGCGGAAAATGGAAAACCGCTGGAATTTTCGAAAGGGGAAATCCTCAATATGCCTCAACAACAATCTATCAGCCGGTCATCGAAAAAACGTCCAGCACCATATAGTGATACCGAAAACCAGACAGTGGTAAAACCGGGTAATCTGAACGCCTATACGCCTGCAGAATTGAAAACAATGTTGTTACACGATAAAAAAACCGGAAAGCTGGATGCCAAGATAAAAGCCTTTAATGCTGTGGGCAAAAACAACCATGTAAAAAAAGCAAGGAAGTAAACCAACAATATGATTTTTGTCTGACAGAATGAACAAGATTAACATGATGGCGAAAATTCATGTTAATCTTGTATTGATGAGACAAATAAATGATAGAAAATTTGCAATAAGTATGAAATAACTCTTGACTAAATCAGAATTTAAACCTTAAAACAGTTTTTGCTTTAAAATCAAAACTTTCAAAAAACGTTGAGTAATTTTAACTCATAAAAAAAAAAACAAAAATGAAATTATTGTTAAAAAAAATTGGATGGGCTTTAGCCATTATTATTGGTTTAGCCATTTTATTGTTGATATTACCAAGATTATTATCTGTTTTTTCGTCAAAACCAATTGGCTATCACTTCGAAACTCCCTTGAAAATAGCCTTAGTCACGGGACTTGAAAAAATGGTCAATACCGATCCTGCCATCCCGGAAAGTATGGAAGCAATCAAGGACATCGAATACAAAAACATCGATGGTCTTTCGATGCAATTGGATATTTACAAGGATAAAAACCTTAAGGAAAAGGTTCCCTTGATCGTTTTCATTCATGGTGGATCCTGGAAATGGGGTAAACGCGGAGACTACAAATTCTACACGGTATCCTATGCGCAAAAAGGATATGTTACGGCAACCGTTTCGTACAGGCTGTCGAAAGTTGCTCCACACCCTGCCTGTATCGAGGATGTAACAGATGCTGTACAATGGCTGTATGACCATGCGGAAGATTATGGTTATGACCGCGACAAAATAGCCCTTTTCGGCGGTTCGGCGGGCGCCCATCTTGCGCTTTTAACAGCTTATGGCTGGCAGGATGAACGTCAAAACGACTCAATAAACCACACATTCCGGATCAAATCGGTAGTCGACATTTACGGACCGATTGATTTAACTGTTGGGTCTGCAAAAGAATCAAAAGTGGTTTCAGAACTCTTGGCCCATAGCTATGATGACGCCCCGGAATTATACTGGGAAGCTTCCCCATTAAAATATATCAGCAAAAATTCTCCTCCTACCTTTATTTTACATGGAACGTCGGATAATCTTGTGTCAGTCAGCCAGTCCGATACCCTGCAATCAAGACTCAACGCATTGGGTGTGCCTACAGTATACTGCAGGTTGCCTTTATGGCCGCATGTAATGGATGTAGATAAACGGGTAAACGAATATGCCCAGGAAAAAATCGACCGTTTTTTTGAACAATACTTGAGATAAGGTCAAGTAATTGTTGTTTAGGGAATAAAGACAAAATAATTTACTCATTTGACAGGATTAACATGATTTACAAGATGTAAATAGGGTCTGCTGAAAAAGTAATAATATTTTATAAATCAATGCTTTTAACACCATTTTCTCTATCCTAAGTGCAAGGAAATATGATAAAAGTGCTCAAAACCCTTGCACTTGAAAAATTGGCCGATTCAATTTTCTCGGATTTTGAATTCAAAAATCGAACTCTTGATGCTGATTTCACGAAAAAATGTGT
>JAVBNI010000153.1:0-7737 GCA_031551645.1 Bacteroidales bacterium
TAGCACGCAAACAAGCGTTCCTGACCTGGAAAGCCAAATCTGGCAATTGGAAAATTCCATATCCCTGATGCTTGGCAGAACCCCCGGGCAAATAACCCGGTCGTCGATATACAAGCAACAATACCCGGAATATCTTCAATATGGCATACCTGCACAAATGTTGGCCAAACGTCCGGACGTCCGGCAGGCGGAATTGTCTTTCCGTTCGGCCTTTGAACTGACCAAAGCGGCACGCGCCAATTTTTACCCGGCCATCAGGCTCACTTCCGGGTCCATCGGGTACGGAACAAATAATACCTTAACGGACTTCTTCAAGCCGGAAAATATATTTGCCAGCATCATCGGGGGATTGACCCAGCCTGTTTTTGCCAAAAAGCAACTGACAGGAAACCTGAAAATAGCAAACGCCCAACAGGAGGAAGCCCTTCTGACATTCGAAAAAGCCGTCCTGTCAGCCGGGCAGGAAGTAACCAATGTTATATTCTCGTTTGAATCGTCCCTGAAAAAGAACCATACAAGGGAAAAACAGATAGAAGCCTGTAAAAACTCCGTTTATTTCACGCAGGAGTTATTGAAAGCCGGTGATGCGAATTATACGGAAGTACTCACCGCCGAACAGAATCTGTTATCGGCACAACTCAACCAGGTAAATGACCGGTTGGAACAATTGAACTGTACGGTGAATTTGTACCGGGCATTGGGAGGCGGTGTGGAATAATCTAATAGGATATATGCTTTCTTCATTGTAACAAGGCATCTTTAGGCATCAAATCCGACAATTATAATTATTTTTATTGCCACGTAATTTCAATAGTTTGTGAAGATTTTGCTGTGTAATGAATTAGTTGAAACCCATTGTGTGTTTCCAGGTTTGTTTGTTCACCATTAATCTTTATACCGGTATAACCGGAAGGAATCTGTATCGTGAATTTGGAATCGCTACCCATTGTTATGAGAAGAGATTTTGAACAAAGTTGGATATTGTCTATCCATCCACTGGAGGACAGAATGGAAATACCTGTACCATCATTACTCAGGATGAAAACTTCGCGTGAATCGTCGGGCATGGCGAACTGGAATGGAATGTTGAGTGTGTTACCTGACAACGAATATGCATGATTGAGTACGCCTAAAAAATGTTTTACATTGACCGTCACCCGGTTATTATATGCAAGCGCCGATCCGCTGAATGCAATAACTTGACCGTAAGCATTATCAGGGTTTATACAGGTATATATCTCGGGTGAGCTTCCGATACGACCTTGTACCTGCGTTGGTAAACTATATATGTGTGGTAATACACGTTTGCTCTTGCTGACAGTTGAGTAGACCATTTGACGTTGGTCTTCCCGCATTAATTTTAGATCGCCCCAGAAGCCTCGCCCGGCAATCAGTGATGTATTGACGTTGTAGCGCTGTGCATAGAACGGATGACTGTTGTGCGGGTATACGGCAAATGTAAATATACCGGCAGGCAATAATCCGGCATAGCGGTTGACAATTGTTCGCATAGACTTGGTACGGTAAGTACTGTAGTCCCCGTAACCTGACGCTCCGTTGTTCATCCAGAAAAATTTACCTTCCTGAAGCGCCATTAGTCCGATCATGCAGCGTTGTGGTTCGGTGAGGTCAATCTCGACGAGTACTTCGGGATTGTATTCACGAAGTTCACGCATAGCCCGTGTTACATAAAACGGGAACAGGTAATCGTAGCGATCTTTTCTTTCCTGCGCGGTATAAGTTTCATCACCATGTCGTAGTCCGGCCAGGGAACTGGGAAACGAGTTGATAGCATCCCATTTGAAAAAACGGATTCCCTGGTCGATCAATTTCTTGCAATCCTCAACAAAGACATCATAAAAATCGCTGACAAAGTCGAAAACGGGTTGATCCCATTGTCCTTTGATCGGGTTACCGTTACGATCGCGTATAACCCATTCGGGGTGTGCTTTATATCTTTCCGCTTGTGCAGAAATTCCCATCGGCGAAAGCCAGATGCCGGGAATCATACCATTACGTTTGATTTCTTCCACCAATGATTTGATCCCATTGGAAAGCCGTTCGTTAGGCGTCCAAACTCCCTGAGCTACTTCCCACCCATCGTCCATCACGAACAAATCAACACCCAATCCGGCTGCATACCCGATTTCTTCCTTGATACGATCTTCGGTGAATACGCCCCGGAGATCGGACGACGTTCGTTGCATTCCCCAAGTATTGTAATAATAATGAGGTATACGTGCCGGTTTATGCGATGTGATCTGTTCCATTAAATATTGGTGGATGACCTCTTGTGTTGTTACCGGGTTTTGATAAAATGCAAACGCGGTCCATACTGTTTCGTAGGGATGTTTCGTATCGATTTTTTCGTTTTCGAGATAACCGCCACGTATTACTTTTACGGATACTTCCAGGTGATTTTTCTTTTTGTTTGTTTCCATCCCTATAAACCACAGACTTTGATCGGTAGCCTCCAAATCATTCACTCCGCTCACTCCTTGTGCTGCATCATTTGAGAATTGTTCCTTCGTGGAAGTTGGCTGATACATACCCTGAAATCCTCGCCGGGTGTCCTGCGACGCATGTTCATATGCAGTAAACAGGGTATAACCATTCATTTCGATTGTTTGGAAGGGACCTTTTGTCAGGACAATGGAATCGGCCTGCATGGTATATTCGAGCGAATCGGGAGCAAACATATGGCAATAAGCGAGGTTGTTGACTTGTGATTGTTTGCGCTGATCCCATGTGTAACCGGTCTGATAGTCAGGTAATATTTCTTGGGCATAGGTAGCTATGCGTGTTTCCAATAGCCGGTTTGACAGGTTTTGGTCGGCAAATGCATATTGAGGGAATACAAAATGCAGTTTGCCGTTGTATTTATTTAAGGTAAATGTTTTGTTTCCCTGCGATTTCAAATACAACATTTCCCGGGTTAACGGAGATGATGGGAAGTATTGTTTGTGAATTTCAATGATCAGTCCCTTCAAGTGTTTCAGTCCCTCTATCTGTAGGATTATTTCTTTTCCACCATTGTCCAGTTTCTTTTCTTCGTGTTTCAGGTATTTCCACACGGGTTGTAACGAATTAACCAATTGGCGGTTGATGACAAACTCAAACCAGGGAATGCCAGATTCTTTTAATAACAAGTCCGTCCCGGTTTGTTTGCAATAAATCGAAGGAATCATTTTATTGTCATCAAACGAAATGGTATGTTGTATTACTTCGTTTTCAAATATGAGTGACTTGTTTTTGCGTTCATTGGCAAATGAAATTATTGTTATTGACATCAATAAAAATGAAAGGAAGATCTGTTTCATCGTATATCATTCAATTATTTTTACCACTATTAAAATGAGATTTCGTGGTTTTCTTTTAGTTTTTGTTACAAAATAATAAAATAACTGCGGTTAATCCAATAACAAAGTCAATTTTCTGACAGACAGAAACAATAATCCGATATTCATTTGTCACATTAAAATGCTATTCAATCAAAAAAACATGTAATAAGGAGGAAGATACTCGTTGTGGCATAAATTTTGTTCATATCAAGGCGAAGATTATTATATTGTTCTCAGTCGTATTTAGACCATGATACGTGCTTCATATATATTATTTGTTGTATTTGCATCTGTGCTCTTTGCTGAAAGTAGGGCGGAGGAAATGCCAATGGGACAAGCCATTATCACTGAGTGGGAAAAATCCGATCCCTTACCTGGAGAAAAAAATATTAATCTCACTCAAGATAATTCGCCATCGTTATTTGTTTACTGGGATGAGCGAGTGAGAACTACGGTGACAGGTGTTCATGAGCACAATCGATTAATGGCTCGAACTATCATTACCTTATTGAAGCAATCCCCTTTGTCTTTCAAATATTTTACTGACTCGGAAAAAGCGGAGTCTTCCTATGCAGAATATCATCATCCGGCAGCGGAGAGTTTTATTGTTGCTCTGCATAGAATTAGGATTTAGCTAACTACATATCCTCTCTTTTCCATTATTCACGGTTCCATGATATATCTCCATGGAAGCAAGAATCACAGTTCTTTTATGATTTTATAGGTAATTATCTGACCGTATTACGCGGCGATAGGTATAGTGTGTATTTATTTCATTTGACTTTATCAACGGAACAGTTGTTGAAGTTGTGAAAATATACTCGAGAGTGAACGCACAAAATCTATCTGTGTGAGGTCTGTATTGTTATCGAACATCAAAAACTTTTGTCGGTTGATGCTCGCTCAATATACAATATACATGGCATGACGTAATTTTGTAATGCTGTGGGAAGATTTTCAAGCAATAGGTATTATTATCTAATAATGAGCCTTTTCGTAAATGCGGTTGTTTTCGTAGTCAGATTAAAACCCATTCCTTCGAAGAAACTGATATTATTTTGGAAAAGAAGAGTTCGTGAATAGGCTCGTCACTAAAAGTGACAGATTTCATAACCATTTAAGTTGTTAAAAAATAAATAGTTGTCATGTCGGAAGATCGATAGCTTGCGTGAGCTGTGTCCGTACATGATCTATCAATCAACAAATAAATAATTAAAAAACAAACAATTAAAAAAGAATTATCATGAAAGCATTAAATTTCAAAAGTATTTTTTCTGCGATAGTCGTACCCTTAGCGTTGATAGTGGGTTTCCTACTATTTTATAAGGTTTTCGGAGACGGGTCGAACTTCCAGGGTGGTAGTAACGAAAATCAACCGATACCAGGCAATTATTTCGGTGTTGTGTACAAAGGTGGTATTGTGGTGCCTGTGCTTATGTCTCTGTTGCTGACGGCGCTTATATTCAGCGTCGAACGTTTGATCACCATCAGTCGTTCCAAGGGTAAAGGGCAAGTTGTCAGATTTGTACAAAATATTAAAGAGTACCTGAACGTTGGTGATATTGATGGTGCATTGGCAGAATGTGACCGTCAGAAAGGATCGGTAGCTAATGTTGTCAATCTTTCCCTTCAGAAATATAGAGAAATGGAAGAAGACCAAACATTGAGTAAAGATCAGAAATTAGTTTACCTGCAACAAGGTGTGGAAGAAGCCACTTCACTCGAAATGCCCGCTATGGAGCAAAATCTTCCGATGTTGGCTACACTTACATCACTTGGTACACTGATCGGGCTGTTGGGAACAGTGTTGGGTATGATCCGTGCTTTTGCCGCTTTGGCTAATGCAGGTGCCCCTGACTCTGTAGCGCTTGCCAATGGTATTTCCGAAGCGTTGATCAATACCGCCTTGGGTATCGGTACAGCCGCCGTCGCCATGATCGCATACAATTTCTTTACCACCCAAATCGATAAGATTACCTATAGCATCGATGAAATAGGCTTTAGTATTGTACAGACTTTCTCGGCAACACACCAAGAACGATAAAAGTTTGCATATCGGATAATGTCATTCATACCTAAAAAATGAAAAGATATGCCAAGAGTTAAAATGAAACGGAAAAGCACATGGATCGACATGACGGCCATGTGTGACATGACCTTCCTCTTGTTAACCTTTTTCATGCTCACCTCCAATTTTACCAAGAAAGAGGTGGTACAAGTAGTTACACCATCGTCGGTATCGGAAATCAAGATACCCGAAACCAACCTGATGCAGGTGTTGGTGGACAAGGACGGAAAGGTGTATTTCGGACTCGACAAGCAGGAAGACAGGATCGCCGTGCTGAAAATGATGGGCGAGGAGTACAACCAAACTTTTACGGACAAGGAACTGAAAGCTTTCAGCTTAGTGCCGTCGTTTGGTGTACCGATGGAAAAGATGAAAGCTTTCCTCGACCTGCCATCCGAACAGCGCGAGATGAAGGAGAATGCATTGGGAATACCAACCGACAGCCTGAATAACCAGTTTCGCGAATGGGTAAAGCTTTCGCGTAAGCAGAACAAAGCGTTGGTGATTGCCATCAAGGCCGACCAGGCTACTCCTTATCCCCAGATTAAGAATGTAATGAATACGCTCCAGGAATTGCGCGAAAACAGGTTCAACCTGATCACTTCGCTCGAAACGGTTCCCGAGGTTACCCAATAATAATTTTTGATTTTCGATTTTTGATTTCGGTTTATCGTAATCAAAAATAATGAATCAAAAATAATCACTCAAAAATCAAAAATAAGAATTATGGCTGAAGTAAATACCGAAGGAAAAGGTGGCGAAGGCAAAGGCAAACAGAAAAAGAAACCAACACGGGTAGACTTTACCCCGATGGTGGACTTGGGTTTCCTTTTGATTACCTTTTTCATGCTCACCACTTCGATGCTAAAACCTCAAACGATGGAGATCAGTATGCCCTCACGGGACAAGGTGACCGAAGAGGAGCAAAATAAGGTAAAAGCATCGACTGCCGTCACCGTAATATTGAATGGAGAGGACAAGGTATTCTATTATTTTGGACTTCCCGATGCTAATAACCCGCCGGAAGTGGTTGAAACCGATTTCTCGCCGGCAGGTATACGCAGCATATTGCTGCAACGCAATAGCGATGTAGTGCATAAGATTAATGAACTAAAGAAAGAGAGGACGGACAAGAAAATTACCGACGAAGACTTCAAAAAATTAGCCTCTGAGGCTAAAGAAGACAAGGCAGCGCCGGTAGTGATGATCAAGGCTAGCGACAAGTCGTCGTACCGAAATCTGGTAGACATATTAGACGAGATGCAGATCTGCAATATCGGCAAATATGCTATCGTGGACATTACGCCCTACGATACCACTTTAGTATATAATAAGATTCACCCAAACGACATTAAAAATTAAAAGCCATGGCAGGTAAAATAGATTTATATACGCAAGCGTGGTGCGATGTCGTATTTGCAGGTAAGAACAAGGAATATGGGGCGTACGAAATGCGTATGCTGTCGGGACGCCGGCACTTGCTTGCCTTTTTGATAGTTATTGCTGTGTGTGCTCTGGCAATTGCCCTCCCTACCATCATAGAATCGGTTGTTCCCAAAAAGAAGGAACGTATGGTAGAGGTGACTTCACTGGCCGATATCAAGGTAGAGACAGTAAAACCTAAGGAAGACGTCATGAAGGACTTCACTCCGCCGCCTCCACCGCTCAAAAGTACCATTAAGTTCACCCCGCCTGTCATTAAGAAGGACGAAGAAGTGAGGGATGAGGACGAAATCAAGACCCAAGAACAACTGAACGAAGCACAAATGAGTATTTCAGTGAAGGACGTGCAGGGAACCGATGAGGAAGCTGGTCTCGATATTGCCGAACTCGAAGAACGTAAGGAGATCGTGGAAGAATCGTCCGTGGAAAAACCTTATACGTTTGTAGAGCAAATGCCCGAATTTCCTGGTGGAGAGGATGAGATGAGGAAATACCTTTCCAAGACGATGGTATACCCTGCCATAGCCCAAGAAAACGGAGTTACCGGGACAGTCTTCGTTACTTTCGTTGTAGGAGCGAATGGTGCCATTACAAAGGCAAAAATAGTCCGCGGGTTTGACAAGAGTTGCGAAGAGGAAGCTTTGCGGGTTATCAATAAGATGCCACCTTGGAAGCCCGGACGACAGAACGGGAAACCCGTATACGTGCAATATACCGTACCCATCAAGTTCCAGTTAAATAATTGATTCGGTATAGGCGCTTAGTGCGCACTAATTAAAAAATGATGCTACCTTTGTAGCATGGGCACAAGAGATCGATTTATGGGGGTTAATTCTATATATTTTTATGAGCGATTTCCGGAAGAAAATGCCTGTTATCGTTATC
>JAVBNI010000251.1:0-12216 GCA_031551645.1 Bacteroidales bacterium
TGTCAAGTTTTGTGCAAAGTTAGATTGCTTCATCGCTCGTACCTCGCGATTCGCAATGACGAATGGTAGCGCGTCATTGCGAGGCGGCAGCCGAAGCAATCTCAAATTTGAATGCACAAAACTTGGCGGCGCGGAGTATAAGTACATTTTAAATTGTCGTTTTTGGGCTGACCTATTAGGTTTTTAAAACCTGATAGGTCTTGAACTAAGCAAATCCTATCGGGTTTTAAAAACCCAATAGGATACTCATCATCTAAAATATTTTGCGACAGTTTGGAATGCACCCGCGGAACCATCTCCGAGATTTATTTATTGAAATCCAAGATTATCCCAATATAATGAAAAAAATACCCATTCTTTTTGTATTCATATTTCTATATAGTTGTAATTCTCCCCAAAATCATGATTTGGTGGATGTTTCCCAATACAAAGCTATATTTACCGAACCTCCTAAAAATGTGCCTACCGTCAGGACTCCCGACGGTCCGTTGGCAGGTAACGGTGATATCGGGATTACCATGGGGGGGACTCCCGACAAGCTTTGTTTCTATATCGGTAAAAACGACTTTTGGTGGCCCTATGAAGAATATCCTTACGGGATTGCCTTGCCTGGAGGTCTTCGCGTATCGATACCTGCACTCGAAGGCGCTGACTATTACGCCGAACAGCGGCCTGATGAAGCAGATATCATCAGCCGTTTTACAAAGGGTGATCTTCAGGTAGATATTCACGTGTTGGTTCCGGCCACACGAAACATGGCTATTTTCGAGTTCACTGCCAATCAGGCTTGTTCGGTTAACCTTGACCTTTGGACGGGCTACACTCCCGTTTATCATACAACCGTACCACCGGTGCCTGAACATTTCAGAACGCCGACATCAGAAAACCAAGTTTCCGTCAATCGTTCCGGTCGTGAAAACGGAGTCTACTGGGTAACACGTTCGTTCGACAACAATCCCGACTTTACATGGCCGTGCCACATCGCCATGGCTATGAAAACGCCGGAATCATCCGTATTGGAACTCAAACCCGGTAAGCCGGAAACGGTTGCCATAGCCATCTACACGAGTTTTGACAGTAACGACTGGAAACAGACGGCTATCGCGGAAGCAGGCGCTTTCAAACAGTCGGATGTAGCGTCGATCCGGCAGAAGCATCGTTCCTGGTGGGATAATTTTTGGAAAGAATCATTCGTATCCATCGGTGACCCCCTGCTCGAAAAATTCTATTATGCGTCCACCTATATTTTCGCCATGGCAAGTCGTGAAGGGAAATTTGCTCCTGGCCTCTATGGCTGTTTTATCACCGATGAAAACATGATGTGGGGAGGAGATTATCATCTCAATTACAATTATCAGGGGCCTTTCTGGGCATGGTATTCGTCGAACCATATGAGTCTGGTAAACAATTTTGAGCAACCGCTTCTTGATTACATGCCACGCGGACGGGAACATGCACTTGAATTTCTCAATTGCCGTGGAATCTATTATCCGGTAGGATTAGGCCCTAAGGGATACTGTACTTCCCGTTGGCCCCGTCCCGAAAGGATGGCGGATATATTTTATGGGACAGATAATACGTTTGAAGGAGGATATCAATTTCATGGTCAGAAAATTAATGCAGTATTAAGCGTAGGTAATATGTTGATGCATTTTTATAGTACCTACGATGAAGATTATGCAAAACGGGTTTATCCCTACATGCTTGCCTGCGCCGATTTCTGGGAGGATTATCTTTCATTTGAGGACGGACGATATGTCATCCGCGATTGTCATTTCAACGAGACTTCACCGAATCGTCGTAATCGGGGAGATCTTTCTGCGCAATGGGGCGATATGAATTCCACTTTAGCGCTTGGCTTGGTCAATATGCTTTTTAAAGGAATAATGGATGTCAGCGACTTCTTGCAGGTTGACAAAGATCGTCACGAAAAATGGGAATACATACTTGCCCATATGAGTAAATATCCTGTGGGCGAAAATGCAGACGGGCGGTTAAGCCTCAAAAACATGGAACGTGGACCCGGGAACGTCGAGTCGCCTGCACGTGGATTGAACCGTATCTCTATCCATGGACTTGTTCTACCTTCAGGTGTAGTCGGTCCATTGACCACTCCTGAGCTTAACGCTATTTTGCTGAACGATATATCCGGTTGGAGTGAGAATACACGTAACTGGGGTAGTTTCGAAACTGTTTTTCCGGGAGCTGCACGTATTGGATACGACGCAAATGTAATCATACAAGAAATGAAGAAAGCTATTGAAGCACGGCATTTCCCTAAGTTGTGGATCAACCAGGGCGGAGGCGGAGTCGAATCGCTTAGCGGTGTTCCGCATGCCATCAACGAAATGTTGATGCAGAGTTATGAAGGCATCATCCGTATATTTCCCAACTGGACAGGGAAAGATGCCCGTTTCCGAGATCTGAGGGCTTATGGCGCTTTTCTTGTGAGCAGTTCGATGTCGGATGGAAAAATACCATCAGTAACAATTAAAAGTGAAAAAGGGCGGGTTTGCATGATCGAAAATCCGTGGAAAGGATCTAAAGTACAAGTCGCTTTCGGTAAGGGAAAGAAAGAAACTTACGAAGGAGATTTTATATCTGTTCCAACCTCAATAAACGAAACCCTTGTCTTAACCCAAAAATAGAGACCGGAAATATCGTATGCAATAAGTTCCCAGTATCATGCGAAATTAAGAAACGCATTTACCAGTTTCAGCAAACGGTAGTCATTGACAAAAAAACCACTCCGCCAAAATTTGACGGAGTGGTTTTTTGTTTATGAAAGCATTTTCACTTATGCTAAGTGCTTACAAATACATAATCAACGCTTTCATTTTGATGCAAGGTATTTATTTTGTGCACTTTGAATTCATTTTCAATTGTCAACTTTCAATTATCAATTACTTATCTGGTATTTTTCACAATAAAATCGATTGCCTGTGCCGGATTATTGGGTGATAAAGGATAATGTCCTTTCCCCTTGTCTTCTATCACAGTCATTTTACCACCCAGTCGGTTATATCGTTTTTCTACTTCACGTGTTTGGCTGTTCAGATTGGGATCGAGACTGCCGCAGACATGCAATACGGGTATGCCGGCTTTAGCTAATGGCGCCAAGTTATCCATCGGCTGTACCTTTGCCAGTGTCGAACGCATAATCGGATTTTCCCCGTATAAGCACGATACCTTTCCGGGATTCTCGATCGCCCAGCAATATACTTCTCCCGTAGCTGCACCACGCCCTGCTACCACAGCCTTTTTAGAGAATCCCTTACTGGTCAGGTAATCATAAACCATGTTCCAATGTTCTAAGTTGGGACCATCGGCGTTGGTTGGCACAGGTCCAACAACAATATGATACCCTTTAGCCAGGAGCCCGAAGTCGACGTCCGAATTACGTTCGGGCTGGTCGCACCTGTAAACCCATGGATTTCCGGGCGCTGCTTGTTTTGGAGTAAATACGGTAACACCACCTCCCACACCGGGAATATATATGGAATATTTGCTGTAACTACCCGAGAAGATCGGCCCCCAGCTTGTCAGCCATACTTTTTCGGAAGATGAGTATTCATAGTTGGTTTTGGTACTGTAAAAAGTCGTTCTGGTAAACCGTTCGGTCAGGAAAGCGGGATTTTCCTCTTTCGGAGCATTAAAACTTTGTTCGATAAAGTCGGCTATGGTTTTCGGATCACGCAGGCTATGGGGATGATGCCCCGGACCGTCTTTGATAATAACAGAAATACGTCCGCCCGTTGCATGATACAGGTTTTCGACAGCACGGGTATTGTGCAGGATCGGGTCGGTACTGCCACAAATGTTAAGCAGGGGGATGTCGTTTTTTGCAAGAAGATCCATTTTCATCAGGCTCGACGGACTTAATCCCGGGTTGTCAGCACAAATCGCTGTTACTTTATCCGGGTTATTCGTACCCCATGTATAGGAATTACTGCCGCCTCTGCTCATTCCGATAAATGCCGGTTTGGGTGACAACCCGCGTTCTTTTGTGAGGTAAGTATACCACACATCCCATGTCTTGTCAGGATCGGTAGTAATAAAAGCAACATGAAAGCCACGTTTCAGGAGTTCGATTTCTGCCTGCGGTTCATGGTCCCAGTAACAGCCTCGCCACGTCCACGGATTGCCTGGAGCCGCTTGTTTGGGAACTATAATAATGCAACGCCTGGTACCTTTTTCGGGCGCTGCAACGCCGTTACCTTCCTGAGTTGTCGCCTTAATAGGAGTAAGCTGGAATGTTTGTTCGTCCATAACAAAATCGTAGCGATCGAACCCATGCCACGAAGTTTGTGCAAATACACCATTTTTCCCTGTAAATCCGGCAAGAAACATCAACAAAAAAAATGCAAATACACACCGGTTAATTACCAATCTCTCACTCAATTGTTTTTTCATATCATATGTACATTATATGGTAAATAAATCTGTTATAAAATTAAAAATTGTTTTATTGAATTACATTTATTCATTAACAATATCCGACTTCAAATTTACAAATTATTAAAATGACATGCAAATATCTGTTAAATATGGAATTACCTTATTGTATTTACGCAATACAAGACTGCAACAAATAACCAATCGATAATCTGTTAGATACAGGGTTACAAGCTGCTTTCAATTTGTATAAACCGGGTCGGCACTTTTTATTTTACTACTCCACTTTTAGTCAAAAAATGAAACAATATATCTTTTTATTGTATCTTTGTCCAATACCATTATGAATGCTTGAAGCAAGATTGAATTTTATTCAAAATATTTCCGATATTCTTGTGTAAGCTCGGAAAAGTAAAATGACTTTAACATGAAAAAACAAAGAGGCTTAAAAATTTGCATTACCCTTACTTTCATCTTATTATTATCCGAATATCCCGTTTTAGGGGAAGCCCGTCAAATCATTGTTGTGGAAAACAATATATCCGAAGGTCCTGTCGATTTTGCAGTAAAAGAGATCGTATCTGCAGCCCAAAAGACAGGGGTAAGTGTATTGAAAAAAAAGAACATGAAGTCTATTCCGGATAATTCCATCGTAGTTTATCTCTATTCGTCTGCCGGAAGTTCCTTACCGGTAATTGAAAAGTACCAACTAAAAAAAATGCCTTATAGCGAGGCCGAATCCTATTCAATCAGGACAAAACGTGAAAAAAGCAGCCTGCTGATTTGGGTTATGGCTAACGATGCCAGTGGAGCAATGTACGGTGGCTTAGACGTTGCTGAATTGATTCGGAATAACAAAATAGAACAAATCTCGGATTCGGATCAGAAACCATATGTTGCTAACCGGGGAATCAAATTTAATCTGCCGTTGGACTTGCGTAATCCCAGTTACTCCGACCCAAGTGATGCTTTTCAGCAGAATATGCCCGTCATCTGGGAAATGGAATTCTGGCAACGACAATTTGATGAAATGGCGCGCAACCGGTTTAATGCAATCACCCTATGGACATTGAACTCATTTCCTTCGATGGTGAAGGTTCCGGGATATCCGGACGTTTCGCTGAACGATGTATGGCGGACTAAATACCGACCTGATCATCACTTGAGCGATTTGGGCGTCGATTTTACTAATGCCGATATGATGGCGGAGTATGATGTGATCAAGACAATAACCATCAATGAAAAAATAGCTTTCTGGAAAAACGTGATGGCTTATGCCAAATCGAGGGGGATCAGGACATATTTGTTTACATGGAACATATTCACGCATGGGATAGATGGGAAGTACGGGATCACTGATAGCCGCGATAATCCGGAAACTGTCAATTATTTCAGGGCGGCTACCAGGACGTTGATCCTGACTTATCCCGATCTGGCGGGTATAGGGATTACTGCCGGAGAAAACATGGACCCCGGCAATCGTACTCTAAAGACAGGTGTGGAAGAATGGCTTTGGAAAACATATGGAGAAGGGATCAATGATGCTTTGAGTGTCCAGCCCGATCGGGATTTCACACTTATCCACCGTTTTCATATCACTGCCATGGAACCTATCCTGAGCTATTTCAAGGATCTCAAATGTCCGTTACAGTTTAGCCTGAAATATTCGGTCGCTCATATGCATTCGATCACCAATCCCCCCTTCGTGCTGCCCGCCATGCCCTATTTTTCCGAAAACAGGCAAACCTGGCTGACCGTCCGCAACGACGATTATTATTCGGTACGTTGGGGAAATGAACAGTTTGCAAGAGCGTATATCCGATCGATGCCGGGAATAAAAGAAGACAAAGTGACGGGTTTTTACATGGGACCCGATGGATATTGCTGGGGAAAGGACTTTTTGACGAAAGATGGTAATTCTGAACGTCAACTGATTATAGACAAACAATGGTATTCATTCATGCTGTATGGCCGGTTATCATATAACCCCGACCTGCCATCCGGCGTATTCCATGATGCCATTCAACGCAATTATCCCGACTTAAACGCGGAAATATTGGAAAAAGGATGGAATGCTGCTTCCATGATTTTTCCCTGGGCGACGCGTCAGATTTGGGGCGATATCGATCTTAAATGGTTTCCCGAAGCATGTTGGAGTTCACCCCTCCGTTACAAGGGGTTTATCACAGTCAGGGACGTAATCGAAATTGATCCGGTCAACGGGAGTAATATTAAAAATATATCATTCTGGGCACAGGAATATCATTCGGGAATTCCTTCCAATCTCATCTCGCCGATCCAGGTGGCCGATTCATTAGAATATTATGCCCGTCAGGCCACGCTTTATCTGAATCAGCTTCCGGAAAGAAAGAAAAATTCCTTCGCACAGGACGATCAACTACTTGGAGATATAGAATTATTTACATTGATCGGACAATATTATTCCAACAAGATCAGGGCGGCAGCCTATCTTGCGCTTTTCAATTACTACGGTTTGGAAAAGGATCGGGAAACTGCGATTTATCACATCACCAAGGCTAAAGACTACTGGATGCAATACTCATCGTTGTATGATTCGAAATACAAGCCGGCTCTGTATAACCGGTTGGGTATTGTTGATGTAATCGCTATCCGGGACAGCGTAGAAAAGGATATCGACATTGTCAGGAACTGGAAAGTTGGAGATATCAAACAATATGAGAAAAAGACACGTACGGAGGTTCCATTTAAGTAATTTTCAGAAGAATACACAATAAAAAATCAAAATCATGAATAAACGAGAATTCCTCAAACGAAGTGCATTGGTAGGATCTGGAGTAGTGGTCGGAGCGGCTGCCGGTATTACTTTGACTGCAAAAAAGAGTGCCATGGGCGGCATGAAAGATGAAAAACTTCCACAAAGAGCTTTTGATGTGATTGTTGTAGGAGGTGGCACGGCAGGCGTGATGGCTGCCATTGCAGCAGCCCGTGGAGGAGCGAAAACCGCCTTGATCGAGTGGAAAGGATATACGGGTGGAACCGTCACCGAAGGAGGAACGGCGCTTCACAGCTTTTTTAATACATGGAAGGCATTTCCCGGAGTTGAAAAACGTCAGCTAATTAAGGGTATTCCACAGGAAATTATCGATCGGCTGGTAAAAATAGGCGGTAGCCCGGGACATGTGGAAATGCTGGAGCATTACAAATATGATTCCATGTGCACGTCGGTGGATACGGAACTATACAAATTAGTAAGCATGGAAATGCTTGTAGAGTCAGGCGTACAACTATTCCTGAATACGATGGTTTGTGGAGCCGTGACGGAAGGGAGCAGAGTGAAAGGGGTTATTGTGGAGAGCCATAGCGGCAGGGAATGTTTTCTGGCTAAAGCATTCATTGACAGTAGTGGTTATGGCGATTTGTCAGCCCATGCAGGAACCAGATTTACCGAACCCAATGACTATCCTGTTTGCAATAGTATGGGGGTTGCCAATGTCGATATGGACAAGTATATCAAGTTTCTTAAGGAAAACAAAGCCATTAGGGAATTGGCCATAGGAAACTATGAAGGAAAAGACGATCAGATTGTACGTATTGGAGCCGAAGACCCCAAATTACCCGAAGCACTGGCCAAAGGATTGAAAGAGATCAAAGTTAACACAATTACGACCACCGCCCACAAGAACTACCTGATGTTCATCAAATGCGGATATGAATTAAAAACCAGTTCGACAGACAGGGATGAGATCAGCAGGGCGGAAGTAATCATCCGTCAAAACCAGTTGAAAGCAATGGAATTATTCCGGAAACATTTACCGGGTTTTGAAAATGCTTTTATCGCCCGAACATCGCCTTCCCTCAACATACGACGTGCCCGGTGTATTGAGTGTGATTACGACATAACCATTGACGATATAACCGGCGGAGTCCATTTCCCGGATGATGTGTTCGTATACGGATTTCACGACATGGCGCCGCGATTTCTGGTAAAAGACGGCGGCTCGTATGGTTTCCCGTATAGAGCGGCTTGTCCGAAAGGAGTTGACAATCTTTATACCATAGGAATGATGGTGACTTCGAATTTCCATGCGCATATGTCTACGCGCAACACGGTCAGTTGCATGGCCCAAGGACAAGCCTTCGGGACAGCCGCCGCCTTGTGTGCCAATAAAAACATAGGGATAAGAGAACTTGCTTATACCGACCTACGTAAAAAATTGGAAACTGACGGCGTTTATTTTGAAGCATAGAAAATATTGAGGTTGAGTGTAAACAAGTGTTCTTCCTTGTCGACCAGCACCATGGTAGAATAGTTTCCATCCGAGGATATATATGCTATCCTTTCGGGCGAAACCCTTACCAAATCATTGCTGTTTGTCAATACCAGATATTTCGATATCACCATTCTGTTTACATTGCAAAAGTATGCTTTTCTTTGCAGTGAAAATCATCATTTAGCGGAATATGTATCAAATGGTAGGTTTGTTGTATGAAAGGCCGGTTTTGAATGATAAAATAGTTCCAAAAACTTTTTCCATAAAACGAGCGAAATCAACTTTATTGTTATTACATTTGCAGCGATAGACAAAAATTGCACCGTGAAAAATAGTTACTTTTTGTTTTCCGCACTTGTCGCTTGCTTTATTGCGCTGGTCTTCATGAAACCGGTGGAAGTGATTGCTGCGCCTGTAGCGGACAAAAGCGTGGAGACAGAAGTCTATAGTATTACAACACCCGACAATTGTCCTGCAATTATTTGGGAAACATCGACTATCAGTTTTTCTGCACGGACGGTAAGCATTTCATGCAGCCAAAGTACCAAAACATTTGAACGATTACTCAAAAATATACTATCGGTCAGGAAAGACCCCAAGATCGAATTTTCCGTTGAAAACTACATATTTTTCGTAGAATCCTTAGCTTATTATCTCGATAATTTAACAGAGCTGAGAAGGTTGAATATTTAGCTGTAACTACTTGTAGTGTTGCCAATAACCATTATTGTTGTTGGTAAAATTTGTATTGTTCGTATCCGGACATACGAAAAATCTTTATAAAATTTATTGGAAGCGTATTTTACGCATGTGCGACACGGTTTAAATAAGCAAAACTATGTCCACATCAAGATGATTAAAATATAAAAAATGAATCTGTTTGTATTATTGGGGATGGTTGGCCCTTGGCAGGCTGTAATCATCATTGTGGCATTCCTCCTGCTGTTTGGTGGAAAAAAAATTCCTGAAATCATGAAGGGTTTGGGACAAGGAATGAAAGAATTCAAGAAAGCCACATCGGAAATGAAAGCGGAAATGGAGTCCGAAGACGAAGAATCCGAAAATAAGAAGCAAATCGGGAAATGATTGATCCTGAGTGAAACATACAGGCGCCACACACAAGCGACGGTAACTTTGGCAAACCTGCGACATTTGCCGAAGGTGGCGCCTTTTTTTGTTTCAGTTGCAAAGATAGAAAACCAACGATAAAAAATCAAAATCAAACAATAAATTAAATTAAAATCATCATGTCACAACAAAGTAAAATTAAGGATCTGATCGACCTACGGGTCAAAGCCAAGCTGGGCGGCGGCGAAAAACGCATTGAGTCGCAACATGGCAAAGGAAAGCTGACAGCCCGCGAACGTATCGAATTGCTGTTAGACGAACGCAGCTTCGAGGAATTTGATATGTTCGTCACCCACCGTTCGCACGACTTCGGGCTGGAAAACGAAAGTTATCTGGGCGACGGCGTTGTAACCGGCTACGGAACCATCGACGGTCGTTTGGTGTATGTTTACTCGCAGGATTTCACTGTATTTGGCGGTTCGCTGAGCGAAACCTTTGCCAAGAAAATCTGCAAAGTGATGGACCAGGCCATGAAGGTTGGAGCCCCGGTAATCGGGTTGAACGACTCAGGAGGTGCGCGTATCCAGGAAGGCGTGCAGAGCTTGGCAGGTTATGCCGAAATTTTCCAACGTAACATCATGGCTTCGGGCGTTGTCCCACAGATTTCGGCCATTTTCGGGCCGTGTGCAGGCGGAGCGGTTTATTCGCCTGCTTTAACCGACTTCATCATGATGTCGAAGGAAAACAGTTACATGTTTGTGACAGGACCTAAGGTAGTTAAAACAGTTACTAACGAAGTGGTTACCGATGCCGAATTAGGCGGCGCCATGGTGCATGCCTCCAAATCGGGCGTAACCCATTTTGTAGCCGATACCGAACAGGAAGGTATCATGCTGATACGGAAATTATTGAGTTTTATCCCTCAAAATAATCTCGAAGAACCGCCTTTGGTCGCATGTATCGACCCGATTGATCGTCTCGAGGACACACTGAACGAGATCATACCTGATAACCCAAACAAACCCTACGATGTGAAGGATGTAATACATGCCGTCGTAGACAATAATGAATTTATGGAAGTGCACCGCCACTATGCACCCAACCTCGTAGTAGGTTTTGCCCGTTTCAACGGCACTTCCGTCGGTATCGTGGCCAACCAGCCCAAATACTTAGCTGGTGTACTCGACATCAATGCATCGCGAAAAGGCGCCCGTTTTGTACGCTTCTGCGACTGCTTCAATATTCCCATCGTGACGTTGGTAGACGTTCCGGGCTTTCTCCCGGGAACGGCCCAGGAATACGGCGGGATCATCATACACGGAGCCAAATTCCTGTTCGCTTATGGCGAAGCTACTGTGCCAAAAGTAACCGTTACATTGCGTAAATCATACGGCGGCGCGCACGACGTGATGAGTTGCAAGCAACTTCGCGGCGATATCAACTACGCATGGCCTACTGCCGAAATTGCCGTGATGGGCGCCAGCGGAGCCACCGAAGTGCTTTTTGGACGCCAGATCAAATCGATGGAAAACCCCGAAGAACAGACTAAGTTCGTTGAGGAAAAGGTACAAGAGTATACCGACAAGTTTGCTAATCCATATGTTGCTGCCAAATTCGGCTTCATCGACGATGTGATTGAACCGCGTAATACCCGTTTCCGCGTGATCAGGGCATTGCAGGCATTGGCTACCAAAAAGGACACCAATCCACCGAAGAAACACAGCAATATTCCTTTGTAATTATGAAAAACGGTATCAAAATGAAGAGAACCATGAAAACAATAATAACAGGCTGGGCAGTAATCATGTTGCTCATGGCTTTGCCTGTTGCAGCACAGAATGCGGAGGATACGTCGCAAGCCGCGCCCGCATTTGAAGCATATGACCCGTTAATTCCGCAATTGTTTGCCTTCGACAAGAAAAATGACATTTTTGCGGGCATCAATAATGTGGATAACAAAATCGTACTTGTCCGCCGCAAAGGCAATGAATTGTATATTGCCCATGCTTACTTGGTGGACAATGTATTGGGCCGTCACGATGTAGACCATATTTATCGTCCGCAAAGCGTGGCTATATACGAGGACCATGTGGTATTCCTCGCCTCGCACAAAGATAGTTGTTACTTGGCAGTGCTCAATCTGGATGGAAAATTAGTGAAAAAGCTAACGTTCCCCGGCGAAGCAAGCGCGTTCAGTTACAGCCCGTCGGCCAAGGAGTTGTACATATCGGGTGAAAATGTGACTGGATTTGATGTGATCGCTTTAGACGCCAGCCAGGGAATGAGCCATATCGACTTGAAAAATGCCGCGTCGTTGCATTACCAGAAACCGCGCCTGAGCGAGGTGATTGCCGTACGCGACCCTTGGGGCATCGGTATGGCGGTAATCGCCATGAGCGTGGTATTCCTTGCCCTGTTGATGCTTTACTTAGTATTCAAACAGGTGGGTGTACAATTGATTTCATTGCAGGATCGCAGGAGCCGCAAGGTTAAGGAAGTG
>JAVBNI010000018.1:0-30619 GCA_031551645.1 Bacteroidales bacterium
TGTCAAGTTTTGTGCAAAGTTAGATTGCTTCATCGCTCGTACCTCGCGATTCGCAATGACGAATGGTAGCGCGTCATTGCGAGGCGGCAGCCGAAGCAATCTCAAATTTGAATGCACAAAACTTGGCGGCGCGGAGTATAAATACACAGGATTGACCCACAAACGATGAACTATATAGAAGTTATATGTACGCTGCAAAATAAAGAACAGCAGGAAAATGTTCAAGACATTGTTATAGCATTGCTGGCAGAATTGGGATATGAGAGCTTCGAAGAAACCGAAACCGGAGTGAAGGCCTATATCCGTGAAGATATATACGGTGCTGCAGCACTGTCGGAATTAGTCGAGGAGTATACATCTCTTATTACATCTGTCGATATCCGGAATATCAAACAGGAAAACTGGAATCAATTGTGGGAAAGCAATTTTCCGATGACGGAAATCGCTGGTCGTTGTGCAATATATGCGCCGTTTCACTCCGGAGTACCCGAATTGGAATACCGCATTTGTATTCTCCCGCAAATGTCGTTTGGTACCGGACATCACGAAACAACCGCATTAATGATCGAGTTGTTACTTGATACCGATCTCGAAGGCAAATCAGTACTCGACATGGGTTGTGGAACCGGCATCCTTGCCATCTTTGCATCGATGAAACATGCAAAATCGATCCTGGCTATTGATATTGACGAGTGGGCATACAAAAATGCCATAGAAAATTGTACACGAAACAGCATTACCAATATTGAGATCCTTCAGGGCGACAAAGAATTATTGGCAGGCCGTAATTTTGATATCGTTCTGGCTAACATCAATCGCAATATTCTCCTGGAAGACATGGACGCCTATTCAAGATGTCTGTCTGATGGCGGATCATTGCAAATGAGTGGTTTTTATATGTCCGATTTTCCCGATATAAAAATCGAAGCCGAAAAGAATGGATTAAAATACGTCAATCATCTCGTAAAAAAGAATTGGGTAGCAGTGCAATTCAGAAAAACTGAATATAAATCTTCAAAATATTTACATGAAAACAATCGAGCTTAAATCCAATACGTTTAAAAATTGACAAAAGTCAGTTTGATGATATTTTGTTTTGTGTATTTTTACCATTTAATCCAAATATAAAAACATCATGAATTTTCCCGACAATTTGAAGTACACCCGCGAACATGAATGGATACGCGCAGAAGGCAATGAAGCTGTAGTTGGTATTACCGATTTCGCACAAAAAGAATTAGGTGATATTGTATTTGTCGACATCGATACCGAAGGCGAAACATTGTCCATTGGAGATAAGTTTGGTACAGTAGAAGCTGTAAAAACAGTATCGGACTTGTATATGCCTGTTGCCGGGACAGTTCTTTTGGTCAATAAAGCGTTGGAAGCCGTTCCCGAAACGGTCAATAAATCACCCTATGAGGAAGGTTGGATGATACGCATCAAACTATCCAATGCGGCTGATCTTGACACATTGATGTCTGCCGAAGAATACCAGTCATTCACCAACTCGTAACCCGCTTACGCACGGCAAGCCGGTAATTTCCTTGCCGGACAAGCGAATCATCATTAATGAAAAAGGTCACTCTTGTCTTTTTATTGATTTATCATATGCTATGGGCAGATATTGCTACTGCCCAGTATATTAATGTTTCGGACGTCCAGATCAGTCTGTTAACATCTGCAGCGGGCAAAAATCTGTATGAAGCTTTTGGCCACAGCGCTATACGCGTTAGGATCAGTTCGATGGGTTACGACACTGTATTTAACTACGGTATGTTCGATTTCAGCCAGCCGAATTTTTATCTGAATTTTGCACGTGGCCGGATGAATTATTGTCTGGGTACGCAATCCTATGAGGGATTTGTTTCTTCATACGCCTATGAAAACAGAGGCGTACGGGAACAGGTTTTTGATCTGGACCCAGCACAAACAGCCTTTATCTTTGAATTCCTGGAAAACAATAACAAACCGGCAAACCGGAATTATCTGTATCATTTTTTTCTTGACAATTGTGCGACACGTATCCGCGACCTGATGCTGAAAACATACGGCGGACTTGTATTGCCTCCGGCAAAGGAAAATCTCAGTTATCGTGAATTGGTGTATCTATGTACACAAAAGCACCCGTGGGGACGCTTCGGGATCGACATTGCCCTTGGTTTGCCTACCGACCAGAAAACCGATACCTACGAACAAATGTTCCTGCCCGACTACATGTTCGACGCCTTTGCACAAGCAATGTACAACGGCAGGCCTGTGATCAAGCAAACACGCGATGTTTTTGTACCCGGCCGGCCGGCAGTTCCGCCCCCCGGTCCAATTACTCCGATGGTAGTTTGTTGTTTCATATTAGCATTATCGTTGATTTTCTGTTTTGTGAAAAAGGGTGTAAAAACCTTCGATTTTTTACTTTTCCTTGTCGTTGGGTTGGTCGGGGTTATGGTGTTCATGCTATGGTTTTTTACCGATCATACCAATACACATGGCAATTTAAACATTATCTGGGCGCTACCGACACATTTGTTTATGGCATTTCCCCTGTTGACACGGAAACGTGGTAATTTCACGCGAAAATATTTTCTGGCAACGACCATCATCGCAGTACTGTTGCTGATAACATGGAAATTTCTGCCTCAACATTTAAATATTGCATTGATTCCTTTGACTGTCAGCATCGCATTGCGGGCATTTTGGAACTATCGGTTCTACTAACGATGGATGCTGTAAAATTGAAACATGCCATAAATCCACATAACGTCAACTTAAAATTCATTTTTTATATTTTTTCGTATTCGAATCATAAACACAAAGGCTAAAAATGTTGTTATTTTTTATTGGTATTTTGTAACCCTTACAAAACTTTTACCGTATAATGAAGGTGAACAAAATATTTTCCATATTTACCTAAATTAAGGGTGTTTTATGTCACTTCGCGAATAATTAATTTTTCACTTATGCGATATATCCGTATTTCATTACCATTTCTTGTTGCAGGTGCCTGTGTGATACTTTGCAACTCATGTAATTCGTGTAACAGACGACAAACTGTTGAAGATATAACTATTGATATTGCTGATCTGGCGATTGATTCGTCTCAGATGAACATGGCAAGGAAGGTGTTTTACGCTTTGCCTACACCAATAGAAGTATCGATGTTGATCAAAAATTCGGGCATTGAATACCAGGCGTCTTTGCTAAATGATCCTGCCAATGCTTCGAAGTACATGACCAATAGTAAAATGGCCGTCAATTTTGGTGTTTACATTACCGATTTGACGTATGCCGGGCTTTTTGAACAAACTCAAACAGTATTGCGCTATAAGCAGGCTATCCAGAAACTGACCGAGGGGTTGGGAATGCAGTCGGCTATCGATAATGCTGTATTACAGCAGCTCGAGACCAGTATCAATGATCGGGATGCCGTATTGCGGATTATTGCCGATACATATACTTCTTGTACGGCATATCTTAATGAGGACGATCGTTATTTTCTGACCGTGGCTATTCTGACAGGTGGTTGGATTGAAGGAATGTATATTGCGACGAGCCTTACCGACGAAAATCTGGTATCTGCCATGCATCGGATGGAGCAATTGGTGATCGATCAAAAACTAACTTTCGATATGATCTGGCAGGTAATGTCAGGAATGAAGAATAATGCGGATGTAGGAGCTTTGATGTCCGAATTGTCTGGTTTGGCACAAGCTTTCGACAAAATAAAAATTGACCAGACAGCAAACAAGGTATCGCTTGGCGAAGATGGAAAAACAGCAAAAATCCAGTCGTCGGTGGTAGATAATATTACTCCGGCTATGTACGCCGATATTAAGCAACAAATACAAACCATACGTCATAATTTTATAAAAAAATAGACTCCTATGAGACTAAAATATTTACCGGTTTTTGCCATTTTGATCGTTTTATTTGCGACGGCCTCCTCATTTGACGCCAGTGCGCAATGTAAAGCATTTGTAAAGAGTAGTTGCCTTCCTAAATTAGCTCCATATATACATGATGGTAGCTATCAGGCAGTTATCATGAGCGAGGGAGAAGAGGCTGAAATCTATAAAACAATATTTGCAGGACAAAAGTACCGCCTTTATGTATGTATAGATGATAATTTACCCAGTGTAGAATTTGTTGTTTCCGATATTCACCGGAACATATTGTTCGATAACCGTAAGAATGGAAATACAAAACAATGGGATTTTTCGCCCGATGCCAGCCAACAGATTAAAGTGACTATTCGTATACCCAAATCGAAAAAAGAGGGTGCCGACGAGAAGGAACTTGTTTTCGGATGCGTAGGGGTGCTTTTCGGATTAATGGATAAATAATACGAAATAATCATAAGACAGTCATGGGATTAATTGTGATAGAAGGCTTGGATGGGGCTGGCAAATCAACTCAAATCAATAAATTGCATGAGTTTTTGTTATCCCGGGGACATATTTGCCATCTGTTGCATTTCCCTCGTACTGATAGTCCCGTATACGGCGAACTGATAGCCAGGTTTCTCCGTGGTGAATTGGGCGACATACATCAGGTCAATCCATACCTGGTAGCCTTGATGTATGCCGGGGACCGGTTTGATTTCAAACCAGTGTTGGAACAATGGTTGCGTGCTGATACTTTCGTATTGCTTGACCGTTATGTTTATTCCAACATTGCCTACCAATGTGCCAAGATACAAGATAAAAAGGAGCGGCAGGCATTACGGGAATGGATTCTTCATCTGGAATTTGAATATTACGGGCTACCCAAACCCGGCTTGAATATTTTCCTTGATGTACCTTTCATGTTTACTTCGCAAAACCTGACCGATAACAGGACGGGGATCGAACGTAAATATCTCCAGGGGAAAAAGGATATCCATGAAGCCGATCTTGATTTTCAGGAAAATGTACGGAATTCATATCTTTCGTTGACCGACGAAGATTGCTTTGTAAAAATTGATTGCAGCGACGGGGATTTGATGTTGCCGATCGACCAAGTGTTTAGTAAAATAGTGAATGAGTTAGAAAAGAGCGTAAGGTTTTAATTAAAATTATTTTAACCGTGAATAAATTAATTATCATAATATTTATATTTGTTTGTATCGGCCAAGTTAAGGCGCAATATGATTTCGATGCAGTAGAAAGGGATCGTATGGCCAAAGCCAAAGTGAAGACACAAACGCAATATACACATGATTATGTGGATGGTAAGCCATCGGCAAAGGGTTACAAATCGTCTGTTACAAAATACAATAACAATGGCGATATCACCGAAATTACCAATTACAACGAAGAAGGAAAGATAATTTCGTTTGTTGTATATCAATACGATAGTAAAAGCAACAGGATAAATAGTGAGCGTTACCAGGGTAACCGGGAAAAATTGCAATACAGCCAGAAAACTGTGTACGACGCGAAAAACAATAAGAATAAGGAGTCTGGGTTTGACGGTGCATCCATGTACAGTAATGCATACCAATATGATGGCGCCGGTAAACTCACTGAAATTACCTATACCGTAGACAATGCTTTGGCCGAAAAACGGAAATTGAGTTATTCGGGGAGTAAAACTACTATACAGGTATACGACGCTTCAAATAATATGATATTCAAACAGGAAAATGCGTATAATGATAAAAAACAACTCACGTCTGAAATAAAAACGGGTGTCAAAGGAAATGTTGTACATACAGTAGACCTTCAATATAACAATAAGGGCGACCTCGAGGAAGAAATCAAAAAACGTGGAGATGACAAATTGGATTATCAAAAGTTTTATTATTACGATAATGCCAATCGCCCAATCAAGGAAGAATCAGTTAACCTGGACGGAACAAAGTATGTTTCACATGAATACCAATACAACAATTTAGGCGATTTGGTTCTGGAAACATGGAAAAAGAACAATAAGGCAAAAGAATCTTCGTCTAAAAAGATAACGTATGATTCCAAAGGCATTTATACAGAAATGGAATGTTATTTTGCTTCTTACAAACTGTATTCCCTGTATAAATATACTTACGAATTTTATTGATTGGTAGTTGTCTTTTAGTCGGTTGACTTAAGATTTATTGAAATAGGAATTCAGATATGTCCTCAGCATGTCTGCTTCTTTTGCAGTAGCATGAAGCATCTTTTTTCGTTTTTCCTTTGCAGAAAGTGATTCGTCTGATTTATCTATTAAGGGAAATTCATAATGGATGGTAAATGGCCCGGACACTCCACATTCGCGGATGATTCCGAAATAAGTCTTAAAATCTACGACGCCAGTGCCCAATGGAACCGATCTTAATCTCCAGTTTCCATCTGCTGCTTTTTCGTATATAAAATCTTTGATACACATTTGCTTCACATGGGAGCAAATCGCTTTAAGGCCTAATGGCCATGATGAGAATCCTTCGGCTACAGCATGCCGTATGTCATACTGGCAACCAATATATCGGGCATCGATGTCCTTGATTTGAAACCATAAGTCCCATACAGGACTACCGAACATGGCGCCAGCATGATTCTGGTAACCACCATTCAAATGATACCGGGCATTCAATTCACATAAAGCGGTTAAATGGCGTTTGAATAATTCAAGATTTTGTTCCGTTGTGATCTTGTCGTTGTAAGAATAATAACCTAGCCGGTAATGTGTTACTCCTGTTTCGGATGCTGTTTTCAGGATACGTTCTGTGAGCGGATCGGACACATCGGTAATGGCAGTAGCGATCATAGGTATCTTTAAACCATGTTTTTGAGCTGCAACTACAGCTTGTTCCAAACCCCGTTCCACATTTGCAGGCTCAACGAAACCATCGGGACGAACGGTAAGATCAATGCCATCTAATCCGGCATCAGCAAGAAAAGCGAACATATCGTCGCCCATCCAATCGAAAAGCCTTGAAAAAGCGCAAACAACAGGCTTCGGCAAACGATTAAAGTCATGCGCCCACGCATTGCCGCTTCCTATTATTGCAGCGCCGGCTACTGATGATTTGATAAAAGATCGCCGGGAAAGTACCATAATTTTTGTTTTATTTAAAAAAGGGGATTTTATGCGTTTTACACGTATAAAGTCCCCTTCTAAATTGTTATCAAATACTTGCCATATTAATTGTCAAGTAACAATCTTCGAGAGCTGAAAAGTTCTGAACTCTTGAAGTAGGCTGAAAAACAATATCAATCCATTATTTTGATTTTGGTACCTTCCGATGGTGGAATAGCATCAGGGCCAACTCCCCATTGTTTGTTGGGACGATCACCCATCACCAGTTCGAGCGTACCCCCGTTGATAATATCATCGTGAGTAAACCAGGTTCTCTTAAGCGGCTGCCCATTAAGCGTTGCAGATTGAATGTATTTGTTACTCCACGAAGAATCCTTGGCTTTAACGGTAAATTTCTTTCCGTTATCCAGATTAATGGTGATTTCATTAAAAATGGGACTACCAATGGTATAGGCAGGTATTCCAGCAGAAACCGGATAGAATCCTATTGCCGAGAAAACATAGAATGCCGACATTCCACCACCATCTTCATCACCGGGGATACCCATCAGGTCATTACGGAACCAACTTTCCATCAGCATGCGGATGCGTTTTTGCGTTTTCCACGGTTGTCCTGCATAATTGTACAGGTAAGGAATATGAAAACTCGGTTCATTACCCATTACATATTGTCCCACATTACCGGTAGCATCGGGTTGCACTGCAAAATATTTCCATTTAGGCAATTTAATATCCTCAACAAATAATTGATCCAACTGCTTGATAAACGGTTCATTTCCGCCAAACAAGTCAATCAGGTCGGCTATATTGTGATGCACATCCCAAATGTAAGTCCAGGCATTGTTTTCATCATAATAAGCTCTTGAGCCGATCCCTCCGGAGAAAATATAATCAAACGGTTCGATGAACTTTCCATTTTTGTCTTTCGGATGGAAAAACCCGGTTTGTTTGTTGAACAGGTTACGGTAATTGAAAGCTCTTTTAATAAAGAAATTATAATCATCTTTTTTACCTAACGACTTTGCCATTTGAGCAATACACCAATCATCATATGATGCTGCCAAGGTTACGGCCGCAGCTTCGCGTTGTTCGAAAGCGTCTACCAAGGGTTCCGTCTCTTTTTCTCCGGGTTGCAAAGCGGGAAACCAACCGTTCTTTTGGTAAAAATCGTCCAAGCTGGTCTTGGGTGCGCGCCGCCAGGGAATCATTGTCTCGGTGAGCACCGTGTTCTTCATTCCCTCAAAAGCTTTTTCCACGTCGAATTTAATACCTTTACTCAGAGCATCGGCAAACATAACGGCGGCATGGTTGCCGTTCATACAATGTGCATCACCAAATACGCAGGGGAAAGTGGGCATCCACTTTTCGGGAGACTGTTCGTACATGCGAATATATGATGCCAATTTTTCCGCCTCGGCGGCAGGGTTCAGGATGATTTGTAAAGGATGCAGGGCATGGTAAGTATCCCAAATCCAATCGTCTGTCCAGAAGGGAACACCCCCGTCTTCATGTACCTTTCCGTCGAAACCGTTATAATATTTACCATCTTCGGAAATATTGATCATCCGTTCATGCGAACGGTAAAGAGCAGTATAAAAAGTAGTTTTCTGATCTTCGGTACCTCCTTGTACTGCGATTTTGCCTAAAGCTTTGTTCCACTGGTCACGAGCCTGTTGAACCAAACGGGCTACATCATAACCGGAAATCTCCTTTTCCATGTTCTTTTTAGCCTGTTCGACGCTGACATACGATACGCCATAACGGATATTCACTTTTTTCACTCCGTCGTCAAATCGGGCATAACCGGCCGATCTTTTTCCGGCATCTTTGTTCCCGGCTTCTATGGGATTTTGTTCAAATTCCAAATAGAAATAATGTTTTGTACCTCTATAGGTATCAAAGCCGCTCATGGTTTTTCCTTCAGCTTTAATTTCTCCGTTATTTGCTGTCTGGAGCATGACAAAACGAGGCCCTGCTTCTTCGTAACTAAGTGAATAAACAGCAGATCTGGCCGCAGGAGCGAAATCGAGATAGATACCATAATCGTCCAACAACACCGAATAACGATAGGGGGTAGATACTTCCTGATCGTAACGGTATGTAATATCCGGTCTCAGACCTTCCGGAGCACCGCAATAGGGCATTAGATACAATACGTCACCTTGTCTGTGCGAAGGCACATTAAGTGGCAAACCTACCATACGGTCGGTAACAAACTCGCGATGGGCGGGTATCATCCGCAACATGCTGTTGGGCAGGTGTGTGGTTGGAAAAGTAGGCACCAGTAGAATACTGATATTTCCGATGCGGGTGTTTACGTAATCAACCGGCTCTTTTGCCTGTTCTTTCAGAGTTTCTGTTTTCGTGCTACAACCGGCTACCATCAGCCATAATGCAGCAAGTAATACGGATATTTTTTTCATGTTAAAAAATAATTTGTCGATAAAATCTATAATAAAAAAGATTGGTAAATAAACAAAAAAAAACGATACGTCCGGTCAATTTCCTTATCCTGCCCTGTAATAGACAAAGCATATTAGTGAAAATCAGCTTATATACAGCAGTGTATAGATGTAAAATAAATTAACAAATCATTTTATAGTGATGCATCATCATTCAATGTCTCTTAGTTAAAAACCCTGTCAGCAACTTCGCAGCCTGACAGGTTCTTGACTTGGCGACCTGCCAGTGTCATTATAAACGACATTGGTCTCAATTTTCCACCCTTTTACATATTTCAACAGAGTGATCTATTTATTTACGAAGGCTTTTCAAAGTTTTATCACAAATACTTTTCCCTAAGTTTTAATTTAGCCATTTCATCTATTCCCAGTTCACGATATAAAAATGCATCCATGCTACCGTATTTCCGGTTGATTGCATCGAAAGTGGCCTGCAAATATAACGGGTTGGCATCCATGATCTGGATTGCCATCTCATGATCAACACCCTGTTCCACCATGTAATCAATCATTTTTTCATTTTCTGTTTTCCGGTAAAAATTAGTAGCCTCATAATCCGAAAAGATTGTCTCCACCGGTACGTCAAGTGTATACAAAAGTAAGGCAGCAGCAATGCCTGTCCTGTCCTTGCCTGCCGAGCAATGGAATACGATAGCAGAACTGTCGGGCAAGGTTAACAATTTTCGAAAAAACGGACGGTATTTTTCTTTAAACAAAGATATATCCGAATAAAAAGCTATCATCACATCCTTTCCCGAAACATGTCCTTTGGTAAAAGAAGCCAGATCTGCCACATTGCCGCTACCTGCCGGAAGCAGCAAATAATCGGATCCGGCGAGCAAACGATCGGGAGCATTTTCAGCCTCTTCTTTGCTGCGAAAATCTACCACCGTATATATTTTCCGGCGTTTCAATTCCTCCATGTCAGCGTCCGTCAATTTACTCAAATCAGCCGCACGATATATGCGTCCCATCTTGATGCGACGATATTCTGTCGTAGTATACCCGCCCAAATCTCTGAAATTAATGGCACCCTCCAATGAAACCTCTCGTTTCACTGGTTCTGTCCGGCGTTGAGCCACAACCCCCACTGGTAACAAGATGATAATCATGTAAGTTAAAATAACATTTTTCATATTCTGATGCAAAATACATGAGAAGATCAAGGAAATACTCCATGCAAGATACAGCAAACATTATGCTAAATTATCTTTGATAAGCAGCCCTGTTTAAATAATTGACAATTGAAAATGAACGTCTTTTCGACTATGCCCACCTGAATGATCTGTCGCTCGTATACTCGTTCAAGCGGGTTCACGAACGGTAGTAGGTACTTACATCAATCCACCCGGATGTTTGGGTTCACTTCGTCCGATTCTATCAGTCCGTCCCGCAACCTGACGATACGATGTGCATAATGTGCGATGTCCTCTTCATGGGTTACCAACACAATGGTATTCCCATTATTATGTATTTCACTGAACAACCTCATAATATCAATTGAGGTTTTACTGTCCAAGTTCCCGGTGGGCTCATCTGCCAGTATGATAGACGGGCTACCCACCAGCGCCCGCGCCACGGCAACTCTTTGCCTCTGACCTCCAGACATCTCATTGGGTTTGTGATGCATACGGTCTGTAAGCCCCACTTGTTCTACCACAACCTTAGCACGCTCAATCCGCTCTGATTTCGGCACACCCGCATAAATAAGCGGCAATTGCACATTATCGAGCGCGTTGTATCGCGGAAGCAGGTTAAAGGTCTGGAATACAAATCCTATTTCCTTATTGCGAACTTCGGCCAGTTGATCATCCACCATAGTACTCACATCATTATTGTTAAGAATGTATGTGCCGTGTGTGGGGGTATCTAAACAGCCGATGATATTCATCAGAGTTGATTTCCCGGAACCCGACGGCCCCATAATTGCCACATATTCATTCTTTGCAATATCCATCGTCACCGACTTGAGCGCCGGAACCTCAATTGTTCCTCCCACCATGTATATCTTCGCAATATCGGTCAACTGTATCAGTTTGTCCATACAAAAATTATGATTAAGCGTCTTTCACATCAATCACTTTCAACTCACTATACAATTGAATTGTCATGACGGATTATGATTACTTCCAGACTAAAAATAAATTAGGATAAAGGAAATAAATAAATCGATCAATCCGATCCTGTAGATGATAAATTAACATTTGTTAACAGGCAAACCCACGACAAATGGGGTTTTTGCTATCATTATAGCAATGCCTTTTCCACAAAAACACAAAAATGTCTTCAAAAGTTATTAACATTTCAGCAAAAAGTGGTAAAAAGTGGTAAAAAGTGGTAAAAGTTGCATATTTTTACGCCGATTTATACCCGAATGTAATGACAATATTTACAGGTGAATATGATTGCAAAGTGGACGTCAAAGGACGTGTCATGCTGCCGGCCGCATTCCGCAGACAAATGGGGGAGGCCGACCTGTATCGTTTTGTCATTAAAAAAGACATGTACGAGCCTTGCCTTGAACTTTATACCGTCGACGAATGGGAACGGCAAAACAAATTGATATTAAAAAATATTGAGCCGAATCATCCCGAGCATCGACAACTCGTTCGTGATTTCAGAATGGGAGCTACGGAATTGGAATGTGACAATACAGGCAGGATACTGCTTCCATCGCGTTTACTCAAACAAGCAAATATAACAAAAGAGGTGGTATTGTCGGGTAACATTGGAAAAATCGAAATATGGTCGCCCGATCTGTATTATAACAGTGGTGGCGACACCGATGCCAAGCGTGACCGAATGCAGCGTATCATGGGTGGAGTAAAATATAATCTCGACGACCTATGACCTACCACATCCCTGCCTTATTGAATGAGAGCCTCGAAGGGCTGAATATTCGTCCAGACGGTGTGTATGTCGACGTGACGTTCGGCGGAGGCGGTCATTCAAGGGCGATACTGGAGCGGCTCACTACGGGCCGGCTGATAGCGCTTGACCAGGATGCCGACGCGCTGGCTAATGCTCCGGATGACAAGCGTTTGAGCGTCGAACAGGGAAATTTCAGATTTCTTCAGAATTACCTGACCCACCATGGTTATCGGAAAGTGGACGGTATCCTGGCCGACTTGGGTGTATCATCACATCATTTTGATGTTGCCGAACGCGGTTTTTCTTTCCGGCATGATGCTTCGCTTGACATGCGGATGAACGTTTCCGGAAGCCTTACTGCCAAAGAGGTACTTAATCAATATCCGGAAAACAGGCTCCGGGAAATATTCGGACAATACGGCGAGGTTCCCAATGCATCCCGGCTTTCTAGGCAAATTGTCATCGCCAGGCAGAATACTCCGATTGAGTATAGCGGCCAACTGCTGGAGATTATCGAACCATGTGTACCACGTGGAGCCGAAAATAAATATTGGGCAAAGGTCTTTCAAGCATTGCGTATCGAGGTGAATCATGAACTGGAAAGCCTCAAGGCGCTGTTGACTCAAAGTCTTGATCTTTTACCACCGGGTGGGCGGCTGGTTGTCATCACCTATCATTCATTGGAAGACAGGCTGGTAAAGAATTTTTTCAAAAACGGAATGTTCGAAGGTACTGCATCAAAAGATATCTATGGCAATGTACAAACACCTTTTCGTCAGATAAACAACAAGGTGATTACACCTTCCGACGAGGAAATTGTGGCAAACAGTCGTGTGCGGAGTGCAAAACTGAGGATCGGGGAACGGGTATAAACGAGTAGGCGATAGTGATATAATTGAAGGATATGCGCAAGAAAAAGGAAAGTGTAGAATTTGTTGACAGCAAAAAGGAAAGCGACGAGCTGAAAGGGCGGTCTATCAAGGATATCCTCAACGGATCGTTGCTTACGCGCGGTATTATTCTGAAAAACATAGGGCTCATCATATGGCTGACCTTCTTGGGTGTGGTATACATTGGCAATCGCTATCATGCGGAACAAGTGGCGCGTACGATGAGCGACCTACAAAGGGAAGTAAAAGATTTGCGGGCGGAGTCCATCACAACAGCTGCCGAACTGATGTATATCAGCCGGCAGTCGGTAGTGATACAGATGGTAAAAAACAACCAGTTGGAGCTGAAGGAGTCGGTAACACCGCCATTTAAGATTGAAAAGTAATTCAATTTTCGATTGTTGGTCAGATCAAGAATGGATACATCAAAGGTCGGAAATCAAAAAACAAAATGACAGGTGTCGGTCAAAAAGGATATTTTATTTCGTGTCGGGATCGTTTATTTTCTTGTCGGATTGGCAGGTTTGGCTGTTGTTGGCAAGACAATCTACACACAAATATTTGAAGGCGCCAAATTAAAAAAGGAAATGGAGAAAATCAGTCTGAAGGATATTATCATTGAGCCGAACCGCGGTGACATCCTGGCGGCTGATGGTCGTATACTAGCCACCTCCTTGCCGTCGTACGAACTCCGTATGGATACACGTGCCACCGGACTGACCGACGAATTATTCAACTCGAAAATTGATTCACTGGCACGCTGCTTGTCCAACATACCCGGTAAAAAATCGGCGCAGACATACAAACAGGAAATCGCCAATGCACGGAAACAAGGCAAGCGTTATTTCCTTATTGACCGTCGTGTTGATTACAATATGTTGAAAGCGATCAAGCGGTATCCCATTTTCCGGATGGGAACGAACAAGGGCGGGTTGATTACCGTTCAGGAAAGTATACGCAAGCAGCCACATGGCAATCTGGCAGCTCGGACCATCGGTTATCTCACCAAAGATCCCAACGGAAATTTTCCAGGCTTAGAAGGCGCTTACGATACTTATCTGCGTGGCGAACGCGGAGTAGGCGTGATGCAAAAATTATCGGGTGGAGCGTTGATGCCTGTCGATGGCGTTAATTCGGCTGAACCTGTCGATGGTGGTGATGTGGTATCGACCATCGATGTCAACATACAGGATGTGGCCGAAGCCAGCCTGCGCCAACGGCTTATATACCACAATGCGCACCACGGAACTGCGGTAGTGATGGAGGTTGAGACAGGTAAGATAAAAGCTATCGCTAATCTCGGAAAGGATGATTATGGCAATTACAAGGAACTGTATAATTATGCACTCGGTGAATCCATCGAACCTGGATCGACCTTCAAGCTGATGTCCTACATGGTAGCTTTCGAGGATGGTTATATCCAGCCTAACGATTCGGTAGACAACGGCAACGGATCGGTTTTATATTACAATAAGAGAGTACACGACGATCAGCGTAAGGAAACACTTGGCTGGCTGAATATAGAAGAAGCTTTTGCTTACTCATCGAATGTAAGTGTTACCAAGATCATCAACAAATACTACAAGGATAAGCCGAAACAATTTATCGACCGGCTCTACAGCATGAACCTGAACCAAAAGCTGGGTCTTGACATCAGCGGGGAAGGAGAACCCGATATCAAATATCCGGGGAGTAAATACTGGTCAGGGTTATCAATTACACAAATGGCATACGGGTATGAAGTGCGGCTGGCGCCTATTCATGTCCTGACTTTTTATAATGCAGTAGCCAACGACGGTAAAATGGTGAAGCCCCGGTTTGTGACAGAGCTTAAGCGGCACGGATCGGTGGAACAGGCTAACGATGTGGAAGTGATCAAATCGTCGATTTCATCGTCGGCCACCATCCGCAAAGTAAAAAAAATGATGGAAGCCACCGTGGAATACGGTACCGGTAAACGTATTAAATCCGATTTGTACCGTATTGCAGGAAAATCGGGCACAGCGCAGGTTGCTAACGAAAAATACGGCTATCGTGACAGGAGATATTATTCCTCGTTTGTAGGTTATTTTCCGGCCGACCGCCCTAAGTATTCGTGCATTGTGAGCATTTATGCCCCAACGGTCAATGGTTACGGTGGCGGAGCAGTGGCCGCACCGGTATTTCGTGACATCGCCGACAAAATATATGCTGCCGATCCCGATATGCAGGAAGTGCTGAAACCCGTAAAACGTGGGACAATGGCCGATACTCCCTATTCCAAGTCAGGATACTACAGTGATTTGAGTTATGTATTCAAAGAGTTGAAAATTCCTGTAGAGAAGGAAAATGATAAAACGGAATGGGTGACCGTGAACAGTGGTGAAACGCAGGTGGAACTAAAAAAACGGACAATCGATAAAAATCTTGTTCCCAATGTGGTGGATATGGGTTTGAAGGATGCGCTTTATCTTCTCGAAGAAAGGGGATTACAAGTATCCATCCGGGGGCGCGGGCGCGTCGTTTCGCAGTCGATCACGGCGGGCAGTAAGGCTGTACCCAATAGTGTCATCCAATTAGAAATGAGTCAGTAATAGTTATAACAAATAAATAGGTAGGCAAAATATAGTATAAATATTCTCTACAATAATAAAATAATTGACAATAAATAAGTCGGAAGACGTGAAAATGATTTGGTTAATGAAGCGTTGAATGGAAAAGTTTGATACAGTAAAAACACTTTCGGATATTGTTTGGAAGATCCCTGCCGTTTCGGTTACAGGCGACCTTAACATCCCGATCCTGTCGGTATGCTTCGATTCACGGAAAGCAGTTCCGGGAAGTTTGTTTGTGGCTGTTCGGGGAACGATCAACGACGGGCATAAATATATCCCGGACGTGGTACGACAGGGTGTTTCGGCGATTGTTTGTGAAGAAATGCCCGACTCCATCCGCAACGACATTACCTATATTATTACCACAGACTCGGCTATGGCACTGGGATTGATCTGCTCGGAATTTCACGGTCGTCCATCGAAAAAACTCACGTTGGTAGGGGTAACCGGAACTAATGGCAAAACAACCATTGCCACTTTGTTGTATCGTCTTTTCCGTAAGATGGGTTATAAAGCTGGCTTGATTTCGACGGTAGCTTATTATGTTAACGACGAGGAAAGTGAAGCCACGCACACCACACCCGATCCGCTACAACTCAATGAATTGCTGGTGCGAATGGTACGACAGGGTTGCGAGTATTGTTTCATGGAGGTAAGTTCACATTCGGTGGTGCAACAACGCATTGCTGGGCTGCAATTTGCAGGAGGCATTTTTACCAATCTGACACACGATCATTTGGATTTCCACAAGACCTTTGCCGAATACCTGAAAGCAAAAAAAACGTTTTTCGACAATCTGCCTGAAAAAGCTTTTGCATTAGTCAACAAGGACGATCGCAATGGTTTGGTGATGGTGCAAAACACTAAATCAGCAGTAAAAACCTACGCGTTGAAGAGCATGTCCGATTTCCATTGCCGCGTGGTAGAAAGCCATTTCGACGGAATGCAGCTCCAAATTGACGGACAGGAAGTGTGGATGCGTTTCATCGGTGAATTCAATGCTTACAATCTGTTGGCGGTATATGCAGCCGCAACGTTGCTCGGACAACCGCAACAGGAAACACTTACAGTTCTGAGTACGCTAAGCCCGGTGGCGGGTCGCTTTGAGAATATCCATTCGGAAAACGGCGTGACGGCAGTAGTGGATTATGCACATACGCCCGATGCGCTTGATAACGTACTGAAAGCCCTGCACGACCTTCTTCCCGGGTCGTCAGCTCAGATTATTACAGTGGTAGGTTGCGGTGGCGACCGCGATAAGACCAAGCGTCCCGAAATGGCAAAAATAGCAGCAGATAATAGTAATCGTCTGATTCTCACTTCGGACAATCCGCGTAGCGAAGAGCCCGAAGCCATCATCAACGATATGTTGGCTGGGTTGAATACCGATGAACGCCGTAAAACCATTACGATCACCGATCGCCGCGAAGCCATCCGGACAGCTTGCCTGATGGCCAATCCCGGCGATGTGGTATTGGTGGCGGGTAAAGGGCATGAGACTTATCAGATTGTAAAAGGCGTCAAATCGCATTTCGACGACCGGGAAGTGGTAAGGGAAGCTTTTCAATTAACAACAAGACAGTAATATAGTTATTCGTGATAAGGAATATATTATCAAATTAAAAGTCCACATACACAATGCTTTATTATCTATTCACATATCTGCACAAACAGTTTGATATCCCGGGAGCGGGGATGTTCAATTACATCTCGTTCCGTTCGGCAGCGGCAGTGATCACTTCATTGCTCATCGCATTGTTTTTCGGCAAGCGGATTATCCGGTTCTTACGAAAAAAACAAGTAGGCGAATCGGTACGCGATCTCGGACTGGAAGGACAAATGAGCAAACAAGGTACGCCCACCATGGGCGGGATCATCATCCTGTTGTCGTTGCTCATTCCGGTGTTGTTATTCGGCGACATCTGCAATGTGTATGTTATTCTCATGATCGTCACTACTGTATGGCTGGGACTAATTGGCTTTCTGGACGATTATATCAAAGTCTTCAAAAAAGACAAAAAAGGTCTTCACGGACGCTTCAAGATACTGGGACAGATTGGGTTGGGCCTGATTGTCGGTCTTACATTCTATTTTTCGGACGATATCGTAGTCCGCGAACCTGTTCCCATAGCACAAGCTGTTGTTATCCAATCAACGGACTCACCAATACCTGCAAAGGACTACGTCATGAAAGATGTGAAAACCACCACTACCACTATCCCGTTCGTGAAGGAAAATGAATTTGATTATGCATGGTTGATCGGCTGGATGGGCGAAAAAGCGAAAGACTGGATATGGGTGGTGATGGTGCTGGTAATTATCTTCATCGTGACGGCGGTATCGAACGGTGCAAACATTACCGACGGTCTGGACGGTCTGGCGGCGGGCACTTCATCCATTATCGGGGTGACGCTGGGTATATTGGCCTATCTTTCGGGAAACATGATTTACGCCGATTACCTGAATATTATGTATATTCCGTACACGGGTGAGTTGGTAATTTTCATCAGTGCATTCATCGGAGCGACAGTTGGTTTCCTTTGGTACAACACATACCCAGCTCAGGTTTTTATGGGCGACACGGGAAGTCTTGCTATCGGCGGTATTATTGCCGTGTTTGCCATACTTATCCGTAAGGAGCTGCTGATTCCTATCTTATGTGGGATCTTCCTGGCAGAAAACATTTCGGTAATGATACAGGTGAGCTATTTCAAATATACCAAGAAGAAGTTCGGCGAAGGACGGCGTATTTTCCTGATGTCGCCATTGCATCATCATTATCAGAAAAAAGGTTATCCCGAGCCGAAAATTGTGACCCGGTTTTGGATCATCGGGATCATCCTGGCGGTGGTGACCATCGCAACCCTGAAAATGAGATAGTAGTTGATGAAGAATAACGGAAAGAATATTGATATCCAATAATAAATACCAGTAGATGGAAAACAAGCGTATAGTCATACTCGGAGCAGGTGAAAGCGGAGCTGGCACGGCTGTTTTGGCTACAAAACAGGGGTTTGAGGTCTTCGTATCGGACACGGGTACTATTAAACCAGTATACAAGCAACTGCTTGACAGTCATTTTGTATTATATGAAGAAGGCGGACACAGCCTGGGATTAATCCTTTCGGCTGGCGAGATCATCAAAAGTCCTGGAATACCCGATTCCGCACCTGTCGTCCAGGCTGCCTTCAATGCGGGAATTCCCGTTATTTCCGAAATAGAGTTTGCATCGCGCTACACACAGGCTAAAAAAATATGTATCACAGGCAGTAACGGCAAAACAACCACCACTTCGCTCATCTATTATATGATGAGGCAGGCAGGGATGAATGTCGGCATGGCTGGAAATGTCGGCAAGAGCTTTGCTTTACAGGTTGCTGAAGAAAATTACGATTATTATGTGATTGAACTGAGTAGTTTCCAACTCGAAGGTATGCATCAGTTCAAGGCCGATATAGCCATCCTTTTGAATATTACTCCGGACCATCTCGACCGTTACGATTATACTTTTCAGAAATACATCAACGCTAAGATGCGGATCCTGCAAAATCTTACCAGGGAAGAATACTTTATTTTCTGTTCGGACGATGAAATTACCATCCGTGAGTTGGAAAATATCGTACTGACCGCTCAGGCGTTACCGTTTTCGACGGAAAAGAAACATTCGCCGGGTGTTTATCTCGAAAATAATCTTCTGAACATTGATTTTGGAAATAATATTTTCTCGATACCTGTGGATGATTTGTCCATCAAAGGCCGCCACAATATATACAACTCCATGGCTGCCGGCATTACGGGTCGTGTACTTGATATCCGCAAGGAACATATCCGTACAGCTCTGTCGACTTTCCCGGGAGTGGAACATCGCTTGGAACATGTACTCAGGATCAAAGATGTGGAATATATCAACGACTCGAAAGCAACCAATATCAACTCGGCATGGTATGCACTGGAAAGCGTCAAAACTCCGGTGGTATGGATTGCCGGCGGGACAGATAAGGGCAATGACTACAGCGAATTAAATGATCTTGTGAAAGAAAAGGTGCATGCGCTGGTTTGTCTTGGCAAGGATAACAGCAAGCTGGTAAATGCCTTTAGCGAAATAGTTCCGCAATACACTGAAGTACAGTCAATGGCTGATGCCGTAAAAGCTGCATATTCGATGGCCAGCCCGGGAGATACCGTGTTACTTTCGCCGGCATGTGCGAGTTTCGATTTATTCGAAAATTACGAAGACCGCGGACGGCAGTTCAAGAAGTATGTAAGAGAATTGTAAGTAGTTGAAAGTTGAAGGTTGACCAACATTAGATGTGCTGAATGGAGTTTTTTAGAAAATATTTTAAGGGCGATCCGAGCATCTGGGCGATTATTATCGGGCTCAGTGTTTTTTCGCTGCTTGCCGTGTACAGCTCGACGGGAACGTTGGCCTACCGGTGGAGCGGAGGAAACACTGCCAGGTATATTTTCCGTCATGCCATGTTCCTGTTCAGTGCACTGGCGGTGACATTCATTTTGCACCGGTTCTCTTACAAATTTTATGCACGTTTGTCGAGTTGGCTTCTCCTGATTTCAATTCCATTGCTGATTGCCACTTTGTTTTTTGGTGTGGATGAAAACGATGCCACCCGGCGAATCTCAATTTTCGGCGGGTTTACTTTCCAGACTTCCGATTTTGCCAAACTGGTACTGATCATGTTTCTGGGGCAACGATTGGCCGTCAGACAAGAGCAGATCACGGATTTCAAGAAGACGCTCCTGCCGCTATTTATCATCATCGGGGTGGTTTGCGTATGTATCCTTCCTGCGAATTTCAGCACCGCGGCCTTACTATTTCTTACCTGCGTGGTGCTGTTGTTTATCGGGCGTGTTTCGTTCGCGCAGCTTTCCGGGTTGTGTGCCATCACTCTGGTAGCCGGTATGATACTGGTTGGCGGGCTTTATGGGTTACAAAAGGCAGGTGTGAACAATGTGATCACTCAACGTGCAGGAACATGGGTGGGACGTGTGGAACGTTTTTTTGTCGACGAAGAATTGGACAGCGACTTGGCCGAGAATTTCCAGGCCAACCAGGCCAAAATTGCAGTGGGAACAGGTGGTTTTTTCGGAAAAGGACCGGGAAACAGCGTACAGCGCAATTTCCTGCCCCATCCTTATTCCGATTTCATCTATGCCATTATTATCGAAGAATGGGGAGTGTTGGGTGGCGCAGTAATATTATTTCTCTATCTCAATTTGCTCTACCGCACAATCCTGATTGTACGGAAATGTGAAAAGACATTTCCCGCTTTCCTGGCAACAGGATTAGCGTTCAGTGTGGTGTTCCAGGCGATGATGAACATGTGGGTGGCCGTCGGATTGATGCCGGTGACAGGGCAACCGTTGCCGTTCGTCAGTATGGGCGGTACATCTATATTATTTACCGGGGCTGCGTTTGGGATTATCTTGGGAATCAGCCGTGAAATAAGGGAACAGGAGGAACGTAAGGCTGCAAAAGAGGCTAAAGAGCAAGCTGCAAAGCAGCCTGTCGAACCCGAAACAGAACCAGTCCCTGCATGAAAATAAAATCAAAAGACAAATGGAAATGACAGACGAGTTGAATCACCTGGATGATCAGAACCCTGTGGACTGGAGCAAACCGCGGCACCGGATTATTATCAGCGGGGGCGGCACCGGCGGACACATTTTTCCCGCCATTGCCATAGCCAATGCGTTGTCCGAAAAGGACCCGACAGCCAGGATATTGTTTGTAGGCGCTGAAGGACGTATGGAAATGGAGAAAGTTCCCGCAGCCGGATACAAGATCATTGGCCTGCCTGTCCGCGGATTCGATCGCAAAAACTTGTTCCGTAATTTCCAGGTTGTTTACCGGCTGATCAAAAGCCTGTTTATTGCCCGTATTATTGTCAAGCGGTTCCGTCCCGATGCAGTGATCGGTGTGGGCGGTTATGCGAGCGGTCCTATTTTGTATGCAGCATCCCGTAAAGGAATATCTTCGGTCATCCAGGAACAGAACTCCTACGCCGGTGTGACCAACAAGTTATTATCCAGAAGAGTCGATAGGATATGCGTGGCTTATGACAAGATGGAGCGGTTTTTCCCGAAAGAGAAAATCATCGTCACCGGAAATCCTGTAAGGAAGCAATTAGAACAATGTTCCAATCTGCGCGACCAGAGTCTTACGTTTTTTGACCTGGATCCCGACAAGCAAACGATCCTGGCATTGGGGGGAAGCTTGGGCGCCCGCACCATCAATCGCAGTGTAGCCAGTGGTGTCGATCAACTTCCGTCTGATATACAGTTGATCTGGCAAACCGGAAACCTGTATTTTGAGGAAGCCCGGAAAAAAATGCAAGACAAGATACATCCAAACGTGAAGGTATTCCCGTTTATCCATCGTATGGATCTGGCTTATGCCGCCGCCGACCTGGTTATTTCGCGTGCCGGTGCGGGAACCATTTCCGAATTGAGCATCACAGGAAAACCCTGTATTCTTGTCCCATCGCCCAACGTGGCCGAAGATCACCAAACCAGGAATGCCATGGCATTGGTCGAAAAAAATGCCGCCATCATGATCACCGACAACGAAGCGGTTGAAAAATTAATGACCGAGGCGATTGCGACGGTGCAAAATCATGAAGCGCTCGAGCCTCTTTCGGACAATATCCGGATGTTGGCCAAATATAATTCGGCAGGAACCATAGCAGATGTCATCATTCAGTTAATGAAAAACAAGAAATGACCATACAGGAAAAAATATTGGGTTACAGTAAGCGCATCAACGCTTTGGCGGAAATAGGGCTGAACTATGCCGACAATCCTTACGAAACGGAACGTTACGAGGAATTGCGCAGCATCAGCCGTAAGATGATGGGCGAACTGACAGGTCAACCGGTGGAGGTCATCGAGTCGTTTTTCCTGAATGAACGTGAATATAAAACGCCGCAGGTCGATATCCGTGCGGTAGTATTCGATACGGAAGACCGTTTGTTGATGGTTCGCGAAAAAGCCGACGGCATGTGGTCGTTACCCGGTGGTTGGGCCGACGTAGGATTTTCTCCGTCGGAAGTAGCCGTCAAGGAAGTGCAAGAAGAAACGGGCTTACAGGTAAAACCTGAAAAACTTATTGCTGTCTTCGACAAGAAATGCCATCCGCATCCGCCACATCTACATTATGTATACAAGATTTTTATCGGATGCAGGTTGCTGGGCGGTGAGTTAAAGACAGCTTTTGATACATTAGATGTAGGTTTTTTCGCAGAGGATGCTATTCCCCGTTTATCGGAGGAACGCGTCACTCCTGCGCAAATCCGCCTGATGTTTGAGTATCATCGTAACCCGGATAAACCGGCCATGTTTGATTAAGAAATTGTTTAAATTTTGAATTCTAAAATGGTTATAGATTGCTTCATCCTCGTTCACTGTCCGACTTCGGCATTCAGGCGGGTTCGTTTTCGCAATAACGTAATCAGTACGTCATTGCGAGGCGATAGCCGAAGCAATCTCTATAAATTCGATATCAAATAAACGTCATCGTACATGTTAAAACGGATACATAAAGTTTATTTCATCGGCATCGGTGGCATCGGTATGAGCGCCCTCGCGAGGTATTTCAAAGCGAAAGGTTGCGACGTATGCGGATACGATCGTACTGAAACCATACTTACCAGAAGTCTCTGCGCCGAAGGTATCCCGGTGCATTATACCGACAATATCAGCGTCATCCCGTTATCCTACAAAGATGTAAAAGATGAGGTATTGGTCGTGTATACCCCGGCTGTTCCATCCTCACATGATGAAATGAACTGGTTCCGGGATCATGGTTACCTGATGATGAAGCGTTCCGAAGTGCTGGGCATGATTTCAAATGCAAAGAAAACCATTGCAGTGTCAGGAACACACGGTAAAACAAGCGTTTCCACCATGATTGCCCACCTGTTGACCGCCACCGGCGTCGGCTGTGATGCTTTCCTGGGTGGAATTTCGAAAAATTATCGCACTAATCTCCTGCTAGCAGATGACAGCGAATACGTGGTTGCCGAAGCTGACGAATATGATCGTTCGTTCCTGCGCCTGCATCCGTATATCGCAGTGGTGACTGCCATGGATGCCGACCATCTCGACATCTATGGTACGCACGAACAAATGAATGAGGCTTTCAGGCAATTTGTATCGCAGATAAAACCCGGAGGAATACTGGTTGCCAAATATGGATTGGATCTTGATCCTTCAAATGGGGTAAAAAAGGTTAGTTATTCATTGGACAACCCCCATGCCGATTATTACGCCGAAAGCATCCACGTGGAAGCAGGGCGCTATGCGGCGAATATACACACGCCTGCTGGTATGTTGGAAAACGTACATATCGGTGTCCCAGGACTGGTAAATGTAGAAAACAGCATTGCTGCAATTGCTGTTGCAGACCTGACAGGTGCAGCGCCGGATCGGATTAAAGCGGCAATCGCCTCTTTCGAAGGAGTACAACGGCGTTTCGATTACCGTATCCGTACGGATGATGTGATCTATATTGACGATTATGCGCATCATCCCGAAGAATTACGATTCACCATCGAGTCAGTACGCGACCTTTATCCGGATAAGCGTATCACGGGTATTTTCCAGCCGCATCTTTACAGCCGTACACGCGATTTTGTTGACGGTTTTGCACAAAGTCTCAGCCTGTTGGATGAATTGATCTTACTCGATATCTATCCCGCACGCGAAGAGCCGATTGAGGGTGTCAGTTCACAAATCATTTTTGATAAAGTAACTATCAAAAACAAATGTATGTGCAAAAAAGGCGAAGTTGTTAACATTCTGAACAACAGACAACCCGAGCTGTTGCTTACGATGGGCGCAGGCGATATCGATACATTGGTGGCTCCGATTGAAGAAATGTTGAAACCCCGATCCGCCGGAATAACGAATAATAAACAATAAATAATTTGAAGCGGGTTCTGAACATATTGTTCTGGGTGGCAATGATTGCATACTTCTTCCTCGCAATGGGTTTTGTATCCGAGCGTAGGCACGAGCAGGTATGTACATTCGTGGAGGTTTGTATCCGCGACAGCGCCCGCAGCCATTTTGTGACCATTGACGGTATTGCCCAAATGGTGGATAACCGAAACCAAAAGCTGACCGGAAAATTGTTCGACAGCATCAATGCTGTCAAAATCGAGCAGCGCCTGTGTGATTATGCACCTGTACACCGTGCCGAAGTCTATAAAACGATCGACGGAACATTACATGTGGACATCACTCAACGGACGCCGGTATTACGCATTATCAACCGTTATGGCGAATGTTATTATCTGGACGAATACGGCGAAGCGCTGAAACATTCCAGCCGTTACAGTGCATATGTGCTGGTGGCTAACGGTTATATCAACCAACGGTCGCCAGGACAGGAAGGTTTCAGCGTGCTGAAGGAGACAGAACCAGGCAAGCGGAACATCATGCGCGAATTGTTTGATTTGGCGAATTATATCAATAACGACAAGTTCTGGAAGGCGCAAATCCAGCAAATTTACGTCAACGCCGATGGCGATTTCGAGCTGATCCCGCGCGTGGGAGCACACGTTATCGTTTTCGGACGGTTTGAGTACCCCGATGAGAAATTTTCCAAGCTGTTGTCGCTGTATTGTAATGGGTTCAATGTCAAGGGCTGGAACGAATATGATGTGATCAACCTGAAGTATAACGGACAATTAGTTTGTACCAAAAGATAAAATAGATAAATATTAATCAGAATAATAAAAACATAAATGTCAATAAATAATATCACTATGGAAAATGCGACCCAATACGTAGCCGCGATAGATGTCGGCACAACCAAAATTGTTACCCTGTTGGGGAAACGTACCGAGAATAAGAAGCTGGAGATTGTCGGCTACACACGTTCCGACTCCAAAGGTATCAGGCGCGGGGAAGTGCTCAATCCCGAAGAAGCCTCCAATGTGGTAAAAGAGACAATTATCGACCTTCAGAAACGCACCGGGGTACTCTTTTCCGAAGTGTTTGTTGGCATTGCCGGGCAGCACATCCGGATCATGAAAAGCCGCAATTACATCAACCGCCCGGTCTACGAGGAAAGCATCACACTGGCCGATATCGACCAGTTAAAAAGGGATGCCAACAACATTGCGCTGGACGAAGGGAAGGAAATTATCCATATCCTGCCCCAGAGTTTTATTGTAGACAACGAAACGGATATTTTCAATCCGGTCGGGATGTTGGGCAAACGCTTAGAAGCCAATTTTAATATCGTAGTGGGCAACATCGACTCCATCAAACGCATCAAAAAGTGTATTCATCAGTCGGGGCTGGATATCCGTGAAATCATCCTCGAACCATTGGCTTCGGCCGACGCAGTACTTTACGATGAGGAACGCGAGTCGGGTGTGGCATTGGTGGACATTGGCGGCGGCACAACCGACATCGCCGTTTTCTATGAAGATGTGTTGCGTCACTCGGCCGTCATTCCCTTCGGCGGTTTTGTAGTAACCAAGGATATCAAAGATGCCTGCGGGTTGAGCGAACAAGTAGCCGAAGAAGTGAAAGTACAGTTCGGTATGGCTTTGAGCGAAGCCGCCGACGAAAACAAAGTGATTGTGATTCCGGCCAAAGTCCCCGGCCGTGAGCCGAAAGAAATTTCGTTCCGCAACCTGGCGCATATCATCCAGTCGCGCATGGAAGAAATCATCGATGCCATCATGTTCCATATTGAGAATTCAGGATGTTCCGACAAGCTGGGATCCGGTATTGTTATCACCGGGGGCGGTGCTATGCTTAAACACCTGAAACAGCTGTTCCACTACCGCACAGGTATGGATGTGCGCATCGGTTATCCGGGCGAACACCTGGCAGGCGACGCCGAAAGTATCAATGAACCATGTTATTCCACAGGCGTTGGCTTGCTGATGAAAGGCTTCGAATACATGGATAAGTACGGTTACCATATAGCCGAACCCAGATCATCGCAAGAAACTCCCATATTGGAAAATGTTCCACCGGTAGAAGATGAACTGGAATCCGATACTCCGGTAACATCCAAAAAGGAAAAAACTAAAGAACCCAAAAAGGAAAAAACTCCAAAACGCGCAGTATTCTCTTTGGAGAAGTTCAAAAAAGGTGTCCTTGATTATTTCGACTCCGCACAGGATAGTGACATGTAACCGCCAGCAAACAAACGAATGGCAAAACCGATTAATTGTAACCCCTAAAAACAATATACCATGGTAATAGACGAATTAAACATACAATGGCCCGAAAACCGGTCATCCATCATCAAAGTGGTTGGCGTGGGCGGTGGCGGCGGAAATGCCGTTACATACATGTACCAGCAAGGCATACATGATGTCAATTTTGTGATCTGTAACACCGATGCGCAGGCATTGGAAAAAAGTCCCGTGCCTGTTAAAATTCAACTGGGTAAATGCAAAACCGAAGGATTGGGGGCAGGTAACAAACCCGAAGTAGGACGCGAGGCTGCATTAGACTCCCTCGAGGAAATCCGCGAAGTATTGGATACCGGTACCAAGATGGTATTCGTTACAGCCGGAATGGGTGGCGGGACAGGTACGGGGGCCGCTCCGGTAATTGCCCGTATTGCCAAGGAATTAGGTATTCTCACTGTAGCCATTGTCACGATACCGTTTAAGTTCGAAGGGCCGCAACGTTTCAAACAAGCCGTTGAAGGCATTAATGAATTGAAAAACCATGTCGACTCCATTCTCGTGATCAACAACGAGAAACTGCGCGAAATGTACGGTAACCTACAAATATCACAAGCATTCTCTAAAGCCGATAATGTGTTGACTATGGCTGCAAAAGGTATTGCCGAGCTGATTACCCTTCCCGGTAAGGTCAATGTCGACTTCGCCGATGTGAATACCATCATGAGCAATGGCGGTGTCACAATCATGGGATCGTCTTCAGCATCGGGCGAAAATCGTGCACGCGAAGCCGTAGAAGCCGCTTTGATATCACCTCTGCTCAACAACAGTGATATCACCGGTGCACGCCATATCTTGTTGAATATCACGTCAGGCACGGGAGACAATGAAGTAACTATGGACGAGTTGGGCGAAATAACCGATTATGTGACCCGTTCGGTGGGTAAGGATTCCCTGATGATCTGGGGTACGGGTAACGATGAAAGCTTAGGTGATGCCATCAATGTCACCATCGTGGCTACTAATTTTCCCAACAACTGTTTCCCCGAACTGGGATTTGCAAACAAACCGGTTAAGGAAAAGGTAGAGGTAACCATCGATGAACAGCCCGGAAAAGAGAAATCAACCAGTAAAGAAGATCCCCAAAATCAGAAAGTTGGAACATTCATTGTTCGCGAAAAACCGACATCCACACAAACCAAAATCGAATGGGATGAACCTGTTGAAACGGCTGTTGAGACGGCGGAACGTTCCCGTCATATTCCGTCAATTGTCGACGACAATGTCAGTATAGAAGAATTGGAAAATACACCCGCATATATCCGTAAAAAGGTAAAAATTGACAATCAGTCCAAAACCGATAACGATATATCGAAATACACATTAAGTTCCGACAAGGATAGCACGGTACGGCTGAGGGACAACAATTCTTATTTGTACGACGTGGTCGATTAACGACGAATGCTTGCGCGAATAACGGCAAGCAGAAATAATTTGTACAACAATTTTGTTTTACTTATTTTCGCAAACGATTAATCTCTGTTTGGAATAGAGTTATTATTTGCCAGGTTTACGGTTCATATCATTCCGGGTGTGAGTCGATGTGCCAGGAATTGTTCCAAGTCCTTTCGGGAAAATGGTTATTTTGGGTCAATTGCAAAATGTTGTAGGTGTGAAATTCTTGCATTTATTTATGCCCTGACGGGCAATTATTAATTGAGGGTGATTTCTTTCTATTGATGTTGTTGTCCTACGGACAATTCCCCGTTAGGGGAAAAATGTCAATAGAATCGTACAAGCAAGAAGAATTAAATTGCCCGTCAGGTGTTTTCTTTTCTTTATTAAAACATTGTAACACAAATATATACGCGGCAAGTATTTTTCTTGTGGTGAGAAATGTGGTAAGAGAAAAAATATCTTATATTTTATTACCACAAGACAAAAATAGGGAAAAATTTCGATCATTTTTTCCCAAACTATAAAAAGAGATAACAGCCCGATAAAATCGGGCTTTTTCTTTTTCATCGGTAAAATACCGACGCCATCGGTTTTTTACCGATCAAATATAGAATTAATGAAAAAATTATTGTATATGTTTGTGGCTCATTCTAATTTTTTACACAATGAAAAAGTTGAAATTTATTTTTCTTGTTGGTTGCTTTTTAGCAATCGGTGTTATTAGTGCTGTAAAGCTAAATGTAAATTACGATGACAATTCTTTCCTCCATATCAATGCGGAGGCATTGGCAAACGGAGAAAGTTCGGGCGGCGGTTGTTACGGTGTCGGCTCGGTTGTCTGCGATCATGGTTTATACTACGGCAAGTATTACTAAACTATGAAAAAGAACTTTTTTCGCTTGTCGGTACTTGTCGTCCTGATGGTATCGTGCGGCGGGGAAAACCATGTTGTTTTTCCTGACCCTGTACAAATAAACACTACCAAAAGCAATTTCGATAGTGTTTTTCTGAAATATCCGTACAGGGTTAGGATTGTGGATTCATTAATGTACGTCACCGATCTGCATGGTGACTTTTTTTGTCATGAATTTGATTATCCTGCGCTTCAATATCGAACGTCTTTTGCTCGGAAAGGCAAAGCACCTAACGAGTTTTTGAGTGTGGCAAACATTGTCGTCGGAAATGACAGGTTATTATTTTTGGACGTTTTTGCACGAAAGGTATACCAATGGAAAGACGGACAAATTAACTTAAAAACCGCTTTACCTCACGAAATGGGAATGGTGATGGACTTCACTTTGTACAGCGATTCCGTTTACATTGTGCCTGATTATACAGGCAATAGCCGTATGTGCTTCGTAAATGTGGACGGGGAAACCATTCGCACCATTGGAAGCATCCCGAACACACAGGCGATAAATGCGCACAAGGTAGCATTATCGAAGGCTTGGCGTCCGTTCATACACTACAACCCGAAAAACAGTATCGTTGCGTTGGCTACCCAATTGGGCGAAGTTTTGGAAGTATACAACCTGCAAAGCGGGGAAACATGCGTTACCGTCGGAGCGGACGGAGAACCGAAATGTACATTTAGTGAAACCAATGCACGCCCCAATGGAGTGATGGGCTACGGTGATGTTTTTGTAGGCGACCGCCATATATACGCCGTGTATTGGGGTCACAAGGTAGATGACATAAAAACGGGAACGATCACCGAGGAAGGCGGCGACTTATTCAGGGTTTTCGATTTGTCGGGTAAACCGCTCCGACAATATCAACTCGATTGTTACATCACAGGTTTCTCCATTGATGAAGATACAGGGAACGTAATTGCAACGGATGCCAACAACGAGCAATTAGTGAGTTTTCAAATTCTGCAATAGTCCTAAAAATTGAACGGGCTGCGATGTTGCAGCCCGTTTTTACTTGGTTTTATTCATCATTTCTTTTATAAACTTATCCAATAGCTTTAATGCTTCGGGAGAGATACTATGTACAACATTATTAGAACTCGTCCCTACTGTTCCATTACCATTGGTTACTGTTTGGGTGCAATTGAAAAATTGTAAAACTGCTTTTTCCTCGAAATTGACAATTTCTTCGGGATCAATCCCTAAAGCATCCGAATATTTTTGAAGTGTAGATTTAGGAATTGAATCTAATTTCTCCCAATCGGA
>JAVBNI010000237.1:0-3943 GCA_031551645.1 Bacteroidales bacterium
GCAGATATCCTTCAACAGCGTGGGGATATCGATGTTGTGTTCTACCCCTTTGCCGCAAACAGAAAAACCAATCGCATCGGCGCCCCGCTCAATAGCATCAAGGGCTTTTGCATTGGTTTGTTGGGCATCCTTGATACACATATCTTGGCACACCTGCCAATTGTTAGTATCCTTACTGTTGCCCCTCACGTAAGGGAACTGGCCGGGAAGCACATCCAAGTACTCCAAGCCGGCAAGGTTTTCGCTACGATAGTAGGGCCGCACGGGAAACCCCTCGTTGGTGCGCCATACCAGTTTCTTTTCGTAGTCGGCACCTTTCAGGTCAAGGGCGATTTGTTCCTCCCATTGCGCTGTGGTTACCGGCGGAAATTCAGAAAACAGTTTTTTATCCGACATTATGATTTATATTTAATTGATGATGATTTTCAAAAAGAAACGGCAAATGTAAAAAATTACTGTTAATAAAGAACAGATAAATGTCAGGAATGTAGGGAGAGATGATCTGCTTGTTTTACTATTCAAATTTTATTTCGAACACTAAGTAATGTTTGATGTCAAATGCTTTTCCCCAGGTTTCTATCTCCTTTCCGCTACCTTCAACAGCACAATAATATTTAGTTTCATCTTTTTCATACGGTAACATGTAGACCAATAAATAGAACTTTTTTCCAAACTCCGCCTTTCCTGTCTTGATTACATTTCTTAAACTATAATCATCTGAAGAAATAGCATCGAAACTTTTTGTTATTGAGAAGTTTGGAAATTTGAATTCCATTTTCAATTTATTTTTATCCGTTAGTTTCGAAATGACCCTCATTCTTAGAATGGTATCACCAACTATTTTAAGTTGCTCAAGTGGAATTTCCCTGCTATCGACAATCGTGCTTTCTTCCTTTATAACTCCATCCCAGATTTCTTTTACTGAAAGTTGATATGTTTTGTTTTTTAGATCTTTACTGGTAAAGTTTATTTTCAAAAATTGAATGTTTTCAAATCCGAAAAAATCCAAAAGTTCTTGATTTTTGACTTCTTCAAAATTAACGCGTACTTGGCCCCACAAAGAGATGGGAACAAACAAGAACACAACAATTTTTTCTTTATGGAGCGAGTAAGCATCTTTACTTCGAATGGATTATTTGCTCATCACTTCTTACGTTGAGATTGTCTATTACCACCATTATTCGCCGGTTTTGATCGTTTTTGAGGTCGTTTACTTTCACTATTGTTTACCGGTAAATGATCCCCGAATTCTATTTCGTCATCCGGCAAACGGAAATCCAGCTGTTTTTTCAGCAGATTGGCACGCCATACTTTTATCTGTATTGGTTCACCCAACTGGAAAGTCCGTCCGTGTCGTTTACCTTTGATACAATAATTTTCCTCTTCGAAGATGTAAAAATCGTCGTTCAATTCGCGAATGTGGATCATTCCTTCACATTTGTTCTCATTCAGTTCCACATAGATTCCCCATTCGGTAACACCCGATATGATGCCGTCGAAACACTGCCCCACCTTGTCGCTCATGTATTCTACCTGCTTGTATTTGATGGAGGCCCTTTCGGCATCTACGGCGCGACGTTCCATATTTGATGACTGACGGCACAATACTTCCAGTGCAGCTTTGTCGGGTTTGTCGCCGGTACCTTCCAGATAGTATTTCAATAAGCGGTGTACTATCATGTCGGGATAGCGGCGGATTGGCGAAGTAAAATGCGTATAATACTTAAAACCCAGTCCATAGTGTCCGATATTGTCGGTCGAATAATCCGCTTTTGCCATCGACCGCAAAGCAAGCGTTTCGATCATGTTCTCCTCTTTTTTGCCTTTCATCTTATCCAGTAATTTATTCAGCGAAGTAGCGATGGAACGGTCGGAACCGGTTTTAATCGAATAACCGAAACGGGTGATGAATCCGGCAAAATTTTCGAGTTTTTCCATGTTGGGTTTATCATGTACACGATAAACCCCAACTTTCCCTTTACCGTTACGCGGAGGACTTTCTACCTGCAAGATCCCCGTGCAAAACTCGGCTACGCGGCGATTGGCCAACAGCATGAATTCTTCGATGAGCTGGTGCGAGGTGGTATTTTCGCTGAAATACACACCCAACGGCTTACCATTTTCGTCGAGAATAAACTTCGGTTCGGCACGGTCAAACGAAATAGATCCTTTCTTGAAGCGATCGGTTCGAAGAGCCTGTGCCAGATGATGAAGCGTTTGGATTTCGTTGTTCATGTTCCCTTCGCCAGTGTCGATAACCGTTTGAGCTTCCTCGTAGGAGGAACGATTGACAGAACAGATAATTGTTTGGCCAAACCACTGTTTTAATACGTTGGCGTTGTCGTCCATCTCGAAAACTGCCGAAAAACATAACTTGTCTTCGTTGGGACGCAAAGAACAGAGATTGTTCGACAACTTCTCGGGAAGCATTGGCACGACACGGTCAACCAGGTATATCGACGTTGCACGGTTAACAGCTTCCTTGTCAAGCATCGAGCCGGGTTGGATATAATGTGTCACATCGGCAATGTGTACGCCGACTTCCCATCTACCATTATCGAGCTTACGTAGCGAAAGAGCATCATCGTAATCCTTTGCATCAGCCGGATCGATGGTGAAGGTCGGAACACCCCGGAAATCGCGGCGCCGTTTGATTTCTTCTTCCGTAATTGCGGAAGGTATCGCTCCTGCTGCATCTTCTACTCGTTGCTCAAACTTATATGGAAGTTCATATTCTGCAAGGATCGAATGCATTTCAGTTTCGTTGTGCCCCGGATCACCGAGAACTTCTACCACTTCGCCTATAGGATTTTTTGCCCGGTGTGGCCAATCAACGATGCGTACAACGACCTTTTGTCCGTCTTTTGCTCCATGTTCCTTTCCGGGTGGAATAAATAAGTCATAAGACATCAAGCGACTATCGGGAATCATAAATGCAAAATTTTCAGTAATGCCGATTGTTCCGACGAACGTGGTGCGTGCACGCTCTATTACTTCGACCACCTGCCCTTCCAGTTTAGCCCCTTTACGGCGGGCAAACAAATGCACTTTTACGGTATCGCCGTGTAACGCTTCGCGCAAATGTTTTTGCGATACAAACACATCATCTTCCGTTTCGGACGAAATGATGTATGCATAGCCATGTGCAGTCATATCTACTTTACCGACGACACAACCCGTTTCGTAACTCAATTTATAGCGTCCCGGTTCAATCTCAGTGATCTGTTTATCTGTTACCAGATCTTGCAAAAGCAAAGGCACCATTCGTCGTGTAGCATCATCATTGATTCCCATACGCTTGGCCAATTGCTTGTAATTTACCGGTTCGTTCGGGTAACGCTGAAACGCAGCCAATGCCCGGTGAAGTAATTCATGCCTGTCTGCCTGATTTCTTTGTGATCTGCTTTTTTTATGAGTCATATATTATTTTTAATGTCAATGTTCAAAGTTTTCACTTCATGATAAAATTACCATGATTGAATAACAATCCCTATGTAATAAATTGTTCAAAAATAGATTTTTTTTGGGTTCGGATAACAAGATAAATGAAAATACGAGGAAAAGGTCGAAGTAAACATCATTGAACAACCTGTTCGTCTCAAATATTTCATAGTTGTAGTTGTTATAAAAGGCTGTTTAAAATTCACTCTTATGAAATATCATTTCTATCCTTACATCTTTCTACCAATATATTGCACCTACAGTATATTCAGCGTTTCGTCAGGAACAAAATATTGATAGAGAAGATCGCGAATCGTAGCTTCATAAAAAGTTCCGTAAGAACGAGATGTCATCAGATTAAAATATTTATCGGTATAGGCGTTTAAAGCTCACTAATTATTTTTTTAATTTTCTGCGGATTGGCTCGAATTTAATCATTCTGCAAATTAGGTTGTCAAAAACAGTATCCATGTGGTTGCGTCTATTGTATCTGTAATGGTAT
>JAVBNI010000017.1:0-7762 GCA_031551645.1 Bacteroidales bacterium
TATATCCGGGAGTGGACACCGCAAAATATGCATCCGATCAGTATCTTGCCGATCCTGTTATCGGTTTTTTTTACAGGATGAACCGGGAAAATGGCTTGGGTATCCTGGCCGAAGCGTTTGTGAAACTGAAAAAGCGGGATACGGTTAAAAACCTCAAACTCAAGGTTGCCGGTGGATATACAGCAAAAGACAAGCGTTTCTTGAAGGAAATCAAAAGATTATTACGACCCTATATGGAAGATGTGGATTTGTGCCGCACATACGATCCCGAACATCATGCCGATTTTTACAAACAAATCACCATCATCAGCGTTCCCGTAACATTCGACGAAGGCGTCGGCTTGTACCTTTGCGAAGCTTTTGCCGCTGGACGTCCGGCAGTGGAACCTGCTACTGGTTCTTTTCCCGAAATAATAGGCGATGCAGGCATCGTATTTTCGCCCAACAACAGCGATGCGCTTGCCGATGCCATTGAAAAAATGCTGACTGACAATACTTTATTCGAAAATTGCCGGGAAAAGGCATTGGAAATATCGCAGGAGCGGTATAGTGATCCGGCAATGGCAGAAGGGTTGTTACGGGTGTATCGGCAGATAGCTAATACCAATATGTATTGATTTACTAATTGGAAACAATGTAGATACCACATAATTTTGAGGCAATAACTAATAAAGCTGAAGAGATTGTTAATAACAATTGAAAAATTACTGTAGATAAAATCTAAAAAAAACAATCTTTTTGTTTTCTTTGTAAGTTTGTTTATAGTAACGGATGGGTAAAAATTATCTTATCCGTTGTATTTGTGTGTTCTTAATTAGACTATATTCTTAAAAGACAATGAAATTAGACGTATTATTAGGTCTCCAATGGGGTGACGAAGGAAAGGGTAAAGTTGTAGACTTCTTAACTCCTCATTATGATGTGATTGCTCGTTTTCAAGGTGGCCCCAATGCCGGTCACTCATTGGAATTCAATGGTATTAAGCATGTATTGCACACCATTCCTTCGGGCATTTTCCATCCTGAAAAAATCAATATTATCGGTAACGGCGTTGTAATTGATCCTATTATCTTCAAAAAAGAAATTGATGCATTGAAAGTCCGAAATACCGATCTGAAAAATTTATATATATCACGAAAAGCACATCTGATATTGCCGACTCATCGTGTATTGGATGCTGCATCTGAGGCAGCTAAAGGGGTTTCCAAAATCGGTTCGACGCTTAAAGGAATCGGCCCCACATATATGGACAAAACAGGACGTAACGGATTACGTGTAGGAGATATTTTCACACCTGATTTTGAAATAAAGTACAAACATCTGCTTGATAAACACTTGAATTTGTTGAAACAATACGATTTTCGCGTTGAATATCAACAGGAGGAAAGAGAATGGTTTGATGCGATCAATGTGCTTAAATCCTTTACGGTGATAGACAGCGAGTATGCTATTAATCAACTTCTCAATGAAAATAAGAGCATCTTGGCCGAAGGTGCACAAGGAACAATGCTGGATATTGATTTCGGGTCATATCCTTTTGTAACTTCGTCCAACACCGTGTGTGCCGGCGCATGTACAGGACTTGGCGTGGCTCCCACACATATCGGCAAGGTATATGGTATTGTAAAAGCCTATTGCACACGTGTCGGAAGCGGTCCGTTTCCTACGGAATTGCTTGACGAAACAGGTGAACGATTACGCAAAAATGGCAATGAATTCGGTTCTACTACGGGGCGTCCCCGCCGTTGCGGCTGGCTGGATCTGCCTGCTTTGAAGTATTCCGTTATGATCAATGGCGTAACCGCGCTTATCATGACGAAAGCCGATGTACTGTCAGGTTTCGAAACTGTTAAGGTATGCACGCATTACAAAGTAAATGGCGAATTGACCGACAAAGTACCGTTTGATGTAAATGCCAAGGCAGAACCGGTATACAAGGAAATGAGGGGATGGGCCAACGATATTACTTGTAACTCCTCTTTCGAAAGTCTGCCAACGGAATTAAAGGATTATATCGCGTTCATCGAAAAAGAAATCGGAGTGCCGTTTTATATTATTTCGGTAAGCCCTGACCGCGATAAAACAATTGTTAAATCTTGAATTTTTGCTCATGTTTTCACCCGACACATATAAAAAACGTCGCGAAAAATTACGCGGATTATTGAGTGACGGGATTGTCCTTTTCCTTGGAAATACCGAAGTCCCGTTCAACTATGCGGCCAATACATACGCGTTTCGTCAGGACAGTTCATTTCTGTATTTTTGGGGATTGCAGGAACCCGATCTGGCAGCAATCATTGACCTTGACGAAGATTCTGAATGTCTGTTTGGTGACGATTCTACCATCGACGACATCATTTGGATGGGACAACAGCCGGCTGTCACCGATAAGGCAGCCTCAATTGCTGTAAAAGAGACGCGACCTTATTCGACATTGGCTGATATTCTGTATCGGGCAAAACAACAAGGGCGGACCATTCATTTCCTTCCGCCATATCGTGGCGAAATAAAAATCAGGATATTTGAAATGCTGGGGATTTCACCTGCCCAACAGAAGGATAAAGCATCAGTGAAATTGATCAAAGCGATAGTGAAATTACGTTCGATAAAAGAAACTCAGGAAATTGAACAAATTGAATTGGCTATCGATACCGCATATAAAATGCATACTTCTATCATGACACATATACGCGCAGGAATGGTAGAACGCGAACTGTCGGGGATGATCGAAGGTATCTCGTTGATCAATGGCGGTCCGGTGAGTTTTCCGGTGATTTTGAGTGTCAATGGACAAACTTTGCATAATCATTACCACGGCAACACCATGCAAAACGGACAATTGTTGCTGACTGATGCCGGCGCTGAAAACAGCATGAATTATGTAAGCGATATTACTCGTACCATACCGGTAAGCGGTAGATTCGACCAACGGCAAAAAGACATCTATAATACCGTCTTGCAGGCTAACCTTAAGGCAATCGAGATGAGCCGTCCGGATATCCTCTATCGCGACATACATCTTGCTGCCGCCCGTGTAATAGCCGAAGGATTGAAAGGAATAGGCATAATGAAAGGCAACATGGACGATGCCGTTACACAAGGCGCTCATGCTCTTTTCTTTCCCCATGGATTGGGACACATGATGGGGCTTGATGTCCATGATATGGAAAATTTGGGTGAAAATTATGTAGGATACGATGAATCTATCTCACGCAGCACGCAGTTCGGACTTTCTTCATTACGGATGGGGCGCAAACTTAAACCTGGTTTTGTCGTGACCGACGAGCCTGGTATCTATTTTATTCCTGCCCTGATTGACCAATGGGAAGCCGAAAAGAAATTTGCCGATTATATCAATTATGATATTCTGAAAACTTACCGCACTTTTGGCGGTATCCGTATCGAAGATGATATATTAGTTACTGATGATGGCTGTCGGGTATTGGGACGTCCGATCCCGAAGACTGTTGAAGAAATCGAAGGAATGAGATAAGGTTATGCCCTGGCATGTTAACTCATAACTTGACAAGATCATCGTAATTCGTTTTTTCAATACCACCGGTATATATCACTATATGCCGGATGCTGACAAGCGATTGACATATAATAATTGTGGTATATTTTTTGAAACCCTTAAACAAATTATTCTAAAAATTATGTTCAGGAAGATTAATCTTGTTATTATTTTGTGTTTTGCAACGAATTTGGTATTCGGGCAAGGCCTTAAATTTGGTATTTTATTTGACCCGCTTGTTACATGGCTCCGGTCGGATGTCAGTGATGTGACAAGGGATAAAGCAAGAATGGGATTCGATTTGGGGATGACTGCCGATTACTATTTTGCCCAGAATTATGCTTTCGCTACAGGGATTTCGCTGTTTAACATGGGAGGAACCTTAAAATATTCCGATGGAATCATTTTAAGCACGAAGGATGGAAATATACTCGTTGATAAGGGAGGAAAAGTGAAATATAAGATTCAATACATCAAAATTCCTGTTGCCGTTAAATTTAAAACACACATGATTGGACGTATTGTCTATTCGGCCAATATGGGATTCGATCCCATGATACGGATATCAACCCGCGTCAACTTCAATGATGTCAAAAATATAAAGGCAACCCAGGAAACAAAATTGTTCAACCTCGGCTGGCACTTTGGGGTGGGTGCACAATATTCCTTGGGAGAAGAAGCCTCACTTTTTGGCGGTTTGTCATTTATGAATACCTTTGTTGACATTACCAAGCCTTCTCACGATCGGATTACCTCCAATAATTTGATTTTCCGCATCGGAGTGATGTTTTGAACCAGAAATTTTATGACCGTCCAGAGTATTTGTCAAACCACCACCATTTTATTTGATTTCGACGGCGTGATTGCCGATACTGAAAGTGGTCGTTACGAAGCATATTGTGATATTTTTGAAGAATATGGATATGATTTGCGGAACCGTTGTAATGTGCCCGATTTGGTGGGTTTTACCGGTGATGGATTCATGAGCAAGTTTTTTCCTGAAATACCCCGCGACGTGGTAAAAGAAATGGTACACAGAAGACAGAGTCATTATATGGAACATCTCGACCGTTTTTGCAAGCCATACAACGGAATGTTGCAAACTATCGCAGATTTAAAACAGAAGGGATATTACCTCGCATTGACCACAGCCAACTCCACTGAGACAGCGAAAATATTACTCAAAGTGGTAGGGGCGCTTGAATATTTTGATGCCATATGTGGACGTGAGATTTGTGAAAATCCGGTTACCAAAGTAAAGGACTACAGTCGTGTACCCGGGCAAATCGGGAAAAAGATCGAAGAATGTGTTGTAATAGAAGACTCGCCGGTAGGAGTGGCCGGGGCAAAGCGTTCCGGTTTTTACTGTATCGCCTTTGAACATTTCAAAGATGCTGTGATTACAGAACAAGCCGATGCAATTGTTCATGATTACAATGACCTGCGAAAATTATTCGGCCTTCCGTTGATTGAATTGACTTAATATTGATCACATAAGATGGATTGGGTAAACGAAATAAAAAAATTATTCAAAGCAAGTGATACTCTGATGCGGTTGATTATTATCAACGTAGCTGTTTTTGTGTTGTATCATTTTGTCCACCTGTTTTATTTTCTTTTTGCGGCTACCGATCACTTTATGTTGGACCAGTGGTTGGCTGCGCCTTCCGATTTACATATGCTGATTCGCCGTCCCTGGACAGTGGTCACATACATGTTCTTTCATAAGGATTTTCTTCATTTGTTGTTCAACATGTTGTGTTTGTTTTGGTTTGGCCGGATTTTCTGTCAGTATTTCAGTGGCAGATCATTGGTCAATGTTTATTTGCTGGGTGGAGTTCTCGGAGTTAGTTTTTTTATCACCGCATTTAACGTATTTCCGGTCTTTACGGAAAAATTTCCTATTTTAGGCGCTTCGGCAGGCGTTTTAGCTGTTGTTTTGGGAATATCTTGTTATGTGCCAAGGTACACGCTTAATCTGCTTTTTTTAGGTCCTGTAAAATTAATATACATTGCTGCATTTATTGTGGTTTTTGACATTATATCCATATCAATGAGCAATAATGCAGGTGGACATATCGCCCATTTGGGCGGCGCGCTTTTTGGTTATCTCTATGCTTCCAATTATCATAAAGGTAAAGATATTACCATGTGGCTCAACAGATTTTTCAAATGGTGCAGCGGTTTATTCAAACCCAAACCCAAGATGAGAGTCGGTTATAAAAAAACATCAGCCAATAATGATTGGGACTATAACAAGCAAAAGAAAGATAACCAGACTGAAATAGACCGTATTCTCGATAAGATTTCCATTGGCGGATATGATAGTCTGACCAAACAAGAGAAGGAAATCCTGTTCAGTCAAAAGAAATAAATTGTTTAAAAAGACAAAATTTGAAAAAGTTTATCCGGATCATATTCATTGTCGTTAACATAGGAGTAATTGTTGGATTATTGCTGGCCTACTTGTGTTGTTTTATCAGTCCGGAAACGATCTGGTGGCTTAGTTTTTTTGGGTTGGGATACATATATTTATTGATTGTAAACCTTTGTTTTGTCATCCTTTGGCTTTTTACAAAAACTAAAAAATATGCATTATTTTCTTTAGTGGTTGTTTTGTTGGGATTGAATATGATATGGCGTAATGTGCAGATATCAGGAGAGAAGCTTCCTGAAAAGGAACTGGAAAGCAGTATAAAGGTATTTTCATACAATGTACATATGTTTAACCAAATAAATATAAAACAACCGGATGGTACGAACCTGAACCTTTTTGATTTTGTCAACAAATCAGGGACAAATATTTGGTGCATGCAAGAATACGCTAATTCACATTGGGATAAACAATTAAAAATTGAAAATATTACTAAAAGGTTGGATCGTCTGTCCTATTATCACATTGAGCAGACAATTGGTAATATTGGATTGGCAACTTACAGTAGTTTTCCCATTGTTCGAAAACAATTGATATATTCGGACAATACAACCAATGCCTGTATGTATAGCGATTTGAAAATTGGACAGGATACAGTACGTGTTTATAATATACATTTAAAGTCGATCGGTTTTGGTAAAGAAGAACGCGACTTGCTTAATAATGCTGTCAAAAAAGAGTATGACACCAAAGACATCAGCGCCTTTAAAGCGATTATCCGCCAGATGACCACTGCTTCATTCCGGCGTTCGCGACAGGTGGATATTGTTGTCGAAAGCATTTCCAAATCACCCTATTCGGTGATTATTTGTGGCGATTTTAACGATCCGCCAACATCTTATTCCTATCAAAAAATTCGTGGAATCCGGAAAGATGCATTCAAAGAAGCCGGTAAAGGGATGAGTACTACCTACAACATCGGGCGGATATCATCGCAACGGATCGATTATATCATGTATTCGCCTGTTTTTAAAGCATACAATTACGAAAGTCCGCGTGTTCATTTTTCGGATCATTATCCGGTAACATGCCGGTTAGTAAGAACGGAGTAAATTATCTTTACTGATCGGTAATCATTAATTCAGTAGCTTTTTATTGCCTTTGTGTCGTTCGGAATCACGTGCGGTTTTCTTTTCCAGATTTCGTTTCAAGGCCTCCGTTAAGTCAATGCCTGTTTGATTGGCAAGACAAATGACAACAAACATTACGTCAGCCAGTTCATCAGCCAGTTCTTTTCCTGAATCGGATGATTTGTCCGATTGTTCACCATAACGACGGGCAATGATACGCGCCACCTCTCCCACCTCTTCCGTCAGCATGGCCATATTGGTCAGTTCACTGAAATATCTGACACCATATTGTCGTATCCATGCATCTACAGCTTGTTGTGCTTGCTCAATTGTCATCGATGATTAATTTATTTGAAACAGTTTAACTTTTCTTTCTATAATTGCTGCTTTTTATTCTCGTCGATATTGCTACTTAAGTGTAACCGATTTCATAACCGAAGAGAATAAATATCGGCGAACACACTCATCACCAGTAAATATAAAAAAAAATAAGTACAGGTTAAAAATTAGTTTTCATTATTTTTATATCTTTGCGTTCCATATGGGACGAGTTAATACACCAATTTTATCACCGGAGCAACGCCGCGAGCTGGAAGAGGGTCTTAAACAAGGCAGTAGCCATTGTTTTCGGATGCGTTGCCAAAGCATATTGTTGAAATCTGAAGGCCGTACTTCAAAAGAAGTCGGCAGTATCACGGGCATGTGTAACGTGAGTGTTAACACGTGGCTGAAACGGTATAATTC
>JAVBNI010000205.1:0-10864 GCA_031551645.1 Bacteroidales bacterium
TGATATATTGCTCCTGCTCCCATGTCAGTTCCACCCATGGGTATTTGATGTCGCCCCAATACGGCATCACTACGTCCGACACCCATTCGCCGGTATTTCGGAGCCTGGCGTTACCGTCGGTCAACCTGCCGGCATCGTGTGCATGATCAAGGGAAGACGAAACGGTAACTTTCGCTTTCGGAGCGATATTGCCCGGACCGGCTATGACCGCCCTTTGTCCGGCGAAGCAACATATTGCAAGAAGTGTAATTATTGAGGTTATTTTCATGCTGTTTTCTTGATTCGATTATCTGAATTTCAAAGATCTGTTAAGTTTTGATGATATCTAAACCTACCGGGTTTTCAAAACTCAGCAAGTTATTGTGCTTACCATCTGATTTCTACCCTAATGCCATCCGGGTTGTTCTCGAACTTCACCAGACTGGTATGCGAAGTTTCGTCCCACAAATGTTCCGACACAGCGATCAATTCACCCGCTGCATTCTTTATCTTTACATCTTTAGGTTGTTTGGGCAGATATACACGGCTAACGTTGTTGGTTTCGGCCGGGCTTTTGGCTACAAACGAATAAGACTTATTGGTAATGGTTTCGTCATATATTCGTGATGCTCCGCATAATACAGAAAGCGTCTTATTATTTTTCACATAATCGACATTGTACAGGTAAGCCTGTTCTCCAGGGTTGACTGTTTTGGACTGCAATACCGGCAATTCGGGGTCGAACAGGTCGATATACAAACCTTTCAGTGTCAACGGTTCGCTCGATACGCTTTCGTCCATTACTGATGTAATGATGTACGGGCCACGTTCCAGGTAGAGACTGTTTTTGGTTTCGAGTTTACCGGTATTGGGGACGGTCTCGAAGGCTTTCTGCACGGTTGTGAAATAGATTTGGTCGTTGTCCGGATTCAATACAAAGTTTTTAGGTTCTTCGCGGATGACGTATACCTTGCCTTTTCCACAGGGATATTCGCCTGTCGCCGGGGTAACGGACGGAAGTCCCATCAACTCGAACAAATGCATCGAAGGAGCTTTGTACTTATTGGTACCGGTATTCCACCATTCCATCACGGTTTGATACGGATCCGTATCCTTGCCGCAATACACCAGCACGCCGCCACCCTTCACCCATTGGGCGATATTTTGATGAAACTCCGGCTTCATGGGTTTCATGTTCGAGTACGACATTACCAACACTTTCAGACCTTTCCAGGTATCCGAATAACCGGTATTTTCGATATGTACAGTACTTACAGGAATACCCCGCTTCAACAATGGAAGTGTTTGACCGTAAAAATTGGAGAACTGCGGGTCTTCGTACCCTGCATGTACCGGAAAACGCTGGAACATCAGCGAGTTGGACATCAATACGCCAATACCATGAGTACCCGTTATTTTATTGTCCGACAGGGGCATATCATTCAGCGTGTTGACCATTACCTGCATTTGGGTAGAGTAGAACCGGGGAATTTTTTCCTTAGTATCGCAAGTGGCGCAGGTCTTGTACAAACCTTCGTAGATACGGTCGGGCCAAGGCATCACTTCGTAATCGGCAATCATCGGGTAGAGTAATTGTGCCGTAAAAGTTGCCTGGTAATTTTTCTTATAGTCGACCCAATCGCGCGGCCAGTCCTCGATGGGATCGGTGAGGAAGAACATTTTGCGGCCAGTGGGGCGTGTCATCGACTCCATAGAACCATATTCGAGGAATGCGTTTTCGAACACCCGTTCTTTGCGGACGCCATTGAAAAAGGTCGGTTCGCGCGAGGTTCCCGTCCATACCTGAGCGATGTAGCCGTCCACACAAGGCAGTGATGCCAGGCTGGCTTCGGGGCTCACGATCTGCCACGACGAGTAGTTCACCAGCGAGTGCGTAGGCACGTAACACCGCACATTCATGCCTTTACTTTTACCGTATTCTTTGGCGTATGTAAAAACTTCATCCAGGGCACGATAATACAAATGGTATTTCAGTTTGTTGGACAGGTAAGTATTCTCGGGCGACTCATGTTGCGGACGCCACGGAAAACCGTAATATTCCTGCCACTCGTGTTTGAAGGCTTCGCTGTAGCCGCCACGCATCCAGAATTCAGGTTCCTCCAAGTTGATGGCATCAATCCCGGCATCGATTACGCGCTTGATGTGTACTTCCTTCATGTATTTGAGGAAAATTTTTGAAGGCACAATGTAAGGCACCATGTGGCCATGCCAGATCGTATCGCCCTTAACGGTTACCTGCCCTTCATCCAAATGTTTTTTCCCGTCCCACTTCCCGGTAAAATAATCCTGGTAGCCGCCCCAGGCGATACCGGTCATGAAATGGGTGATGTATCCCCGATCGCGCCAGGACTGTACACGTTCTTCGAAGGTCATATCGCGCCGGTCGTCAGCACCGTATACTATGGCGATATCGGAACGAACATCGGTAACTGGTTTCCAAGGACCGGCAGTTTGAAAACCGGTTTTTTCCCTACCGGAGATGTCCGATCCGGTTTTTGTTATTTTTGTCTGGCAACCTGCTAATACAACTGTCAGGACAATCCATGCTAAAAATCTTGTTTTCATTGGTGGTTGGTTTTGATAATTCTCTATTTAATGTCGTTTACTAAAGGATTTCGTCATATTGTTTTTTTTGAGCACACTTAATGGCTTCTTCGATCAGACCTCTCTCCCCAACCCTCTCTCCACAGGAGAGAGGGAGCCGTGCTACTCAAAACCTGTGGATAACACAATGTTGAGTGCCCGATAAATTTGTAAAGCACCGTCACCCCTCTCCTGTGGAGAGGGGCCGGGGGAGAGGTTTGATGAAAAGCGGAATCCTTAAGTAAACGATATTAATTCTCTATTTATAACGACAGGATGTATTGCGCCAACGCCTCTATTTCCTGTTCGGACATTTTGGAGGTTTCGCCGTGCTTGTCGTTTTTGTTGAATTTGGTGATGACATCTTTGATGGTTACGGCGCTGCCATTGTAGAGATAAGGAGCGGTCCGCCATATTTCTTTCAGAGTAGGCGTATCAAAAGGCACATCGGTATATTCTTCAATGCCTGTCCCTACGTTATACATTTTGCCATCCGTTAAATATGCGCCATTGTGGCACGAATTACAGCCTGCCTGCGCATACAATGCTTCGCCCTGTTTGGCTAATTTGCTTAATTTCCCGTTCACCAAATAAGGGCTTGGCACAGGACGCAACGATTTCAGGTACTCGTCAATACACACAGCATCCTCTTCGGGCCTTTCGGCAAACTGGATATGATGAATGCCCGCACGCACAGCTATTTCGGCGTTTGCGCGGATACCAGTAATCATATTCGGAGGGGTGACATGTGAATAAAGCATGCTTTTGGTATTTTTCGGGTTACCAATGCCGTCATTCATCAGGTCCCAGTTGAGTCCATCGGCTCTTACTCCCGGATGGCAGGTGATACAACTTTGCCAGTTCTGAAAACAGAGGCTGGCATCGGCAAAATACAATTCTCCCTTACGCACCTTGTCCGGTTCGGGTTCGTTGCCTAATTTTATAAAACGCCTTTCGGCAGGTGCATTGGCATCCACTACGGTTAATCCGCCGGAAAAATAGTTGCTTACGAACAGTTTGTTATCCTGAATCACCACGTATCGTGCACCTTTCCCATTCGTAGGGATACGCACTTTATGATCACTCAGGAAAGTGAGGTTGTTGGCAAGGTCGGCCGGATTTGCCTGCTGCCTGATTTTCTCCAACACCGGGGGAAGCGAAACAGCGATCAGCTCATGCGTTCCCGAAGTAGCAACGAACAGTTTGTCGCCGTCGGCTGATAAGGTCATGCCGCAGGGATTGGCTGCACCAAGGTAAATGTCGTCCAGCAGCAGAGTGGTGTAGTATTTCTTTGCAGAAACGTTGATTAGCGAAACGGCATTGGTATTCATCCATCCGCGTTCCAACTGGGTGGTGGGGAAGAAATAGCGCGATAAAACATGTGTCACGAAAATCAGATCCCCGTTTTTCGAGAAACGCACATCTTCGATGGATTGCGTCCCGTCGCTCAACGGGATATGTTCCACTACAGCGTCGCGTTCCGTATCCACCAGTGTTACCCGTGCAGTTACCGGGCTTTCCAACGACGATTGGAGCGGAAGATAATTCCCTACGGCCAACAGTTTTTCGTCGGGTGACAAGGCCAACGATTTGGGTTCCCTGATCATCGGCAGGCACTTTACTTCTTTACGTTTGGACAGGTCGATTACCGATACATCATTCGAAAAGCGGTTGGCTACCCATGCACGAGTCCCCTGTTTGTTGACACAGATGGCATTCGGATAATAACCGACATCGATTGAGCCGCTCTTTTTGCAGTTTACCGGCGACAGGATGTGTACTTTCCCGTTTGCTTCATATTCGGTAATATACAAGTACAGTGTATTCCCTACAGCAGAAAAACAAATATCCGACGGCGTGAAACCAAGGGGGTAAACGCCCGTTACTTTTTCCGTCACAGGATCGACTTTGGCCAACGACCTGGCAGTAGATAACAATACGTATACTTCTTTAGTGACCGGGTGAACAGCCATACAGGTTGGCGAGAGATAATCCTGCTGCCCGCTGACACTGGCAATCGACATTATAACCAAAAGGAATAGCATCCCTATCATACCTGGCAGGCGGCTACATCCTACCAGGTATTTCATACGGGCAAGCCAGGTTGTGAAAACGATCCTGCGTGTATTCATCATCAAATATTCAATCATCAATATTCAATTATTCTAATATCGGGCGTACGGTTTCTCCCTTGCGTTGTTCTTCAATCTTTTCGTAAGTGCCGTAAAAATCGGAATTACAATCCAGCCAAAGTGCCAAACGATGCATTTCGTCAGGAGAAAGTTTCACATTGTGATGTCCTTTTTCCAATTGTTGGTAAAGTTTCGAAGCGAGCGCGCCAAATTTACCGGGATAAGTTTTCGACTCAACAAACGATCCGCCTCCGTCATAGTAGAATGCAAACTGTTTGAGGTTCCGGTACGAAGGTAACCATTGCTTGTCGTCGATTTTACCGGACAGGTTGGGTTCTTTCCCGCCTTCCTTGTGGCACGAAACGCAGTTCTTATCCAGTACGGGTTGCACGAGCTTCACGTAGCTGAACGGATTGGAACCTTCCACTTCGGGCTTGATAACCGACGGTTTTTTCTTCATGGCAATGGTAGTACGCTGCGTCGGGGGAGCCGAACGCCTGTTTTCGTGGCAACCGATGCAACTCAGGTTTTCTTTCGGAGCGGTATATACATCCGAACGCATCGATTGTACAGCCCTTCCCTTTTCGTCCAAAGCCTGGAAAAACACCGGAATGTAAGGACGCAGGTAGAATCTTGTGCTGCCGTCGGCTTCCACCGGTACAGTCCCCAACACCACGCGGGCGTTCTTTTCCGTTCCGTAGCCAATGGCCGGGTTGTTGCGTCCCGGGTTGCTTTTGGGTAATACCTGGATAACCCGCAGGCTTTTAATTTTTATATCTTCGGGCCAGTCGTGGCGGCTTTCGTATACATTCATGATCGACACCACCGCCGGTTCATGGTTTGCTTCCTCGGGTTTAGATTCTGCTACCTGCTCGGGACGATCCAGATTCAGACGTTTCTGGTGCATATCCACGATGTAGGGCTGAACCATATCGGGAATAGCCGGGGGAGTACGGCGGGATTTCAAAGGTATCGGGCTCAGGCAGGCAATCTTCGGGTCACGATACAACAACTCAATATTTCCGAATGCATCCAACAGGTAAATACCGTAATTTTCGACTGTCTTTTTACTGTCAATGCCGGAAGGTGATTGATCATATTCTTTTGATTCCGGATAACCGAACACACAGATGTAATAGTCTTCGCTTAACGGCCAGGGAGTGGAGTAGGAGGCTTCGCGGCAATAATACCCGTATTCCGATTCGGGAAAACGTTCGTCGGGTGTAATCAGCCTCACCGGCGCCATGGCATCATCGTCATCCACCATAGGATCCACTAATACGATGGAACCATAAGTTTGGCCGTGGTGTGCAGCTGCCGTAGCCACTAAGTTTTGTGAACCCGGTATGGCGCGGATGTCCATTTCCATGCAGGTACGGTCTTTCCAGTCTTTTGGGTAGTTACCGTGTATCGAAAGAGCATTCCTTCCGTCGGGCGTGGTTGTCCACGGATGGTGCGCCTGGAAGAAGCCCCTGTCCACATAATCCCAACGGGAATATACGATGTTACCGTCATGCATCACACTGGGTTGCCATTCGCATGTTTCGTGATGGCTCAAGCGTTCCATGGCTCCACCATCGTCATTCATACGGTGCAACGTGTAAGTAAACCAAGGCGCTCCACCGTCGGCTGTCATGTGGCAACGACCGAAACCGCCGCGCCTGTCGGAGATAAAGGCAACTTTACCGCCGGGCAACCAGCATGGATCGAAATCATTGAAAACGCCATCGGAGAGTTGTTTTAAATTCGAGCCATCTACATTCACGCTGTAGACATGCCAGGCGTTTTTATCTGTAAAGGAACATTTCAAACCGCTGTAACTGTAAAGGCTATTCTTGTCCTCTGAAGCTAATTCCGCAGGACGGTAGCCTTCAGCCTCGGTGTAAGCGAACAGGATTTTCTTGCCGTCGAACGACAGGTCGGGCGACAGGTAAGCGCCGTCGGGCAGGTTGCCGTTGATGACGTTTTTAGCCGCGGGTTTGTTGCCAAAGGCATTTTCGAGGATGAAGAGTCCTTCGCCCCCAGTGGCATGGATACCGTAATACTGCCCGGCCATGTGGTCGCCACCCAATTCGGTACGTGGATTTTTCTTATGTTTCACAAACACGATCCGGTCGAAATCGAGCAACGGGTTAGCAAAGGCAATCTGACGGCGTAAAGCGCATGCCCTCAGGTACAGTTCCTTCCGGCTGTCGACGGCTGTCACTGGTGTATTTTTTACAGCATGTTCCAGGCTCTTCAGCTCCGCTTCCCTATCCCATATCTTGGCGTCGGGGTTTTGCGAGAGATCATTCCATAACGCTCTTGTACGCCTGAACACGACGTCGGCAGGGTCACGATCGGTTTTATAAAACAACGCTTCCTGCCGGTGTACCAACTCGGGAGTGGCAAAACGACTCATAGGCAGTTTGCCGCTACGTAATGCTTCCAACCGGTCGAATTGCATCATGGCCTCGGTACGCAACTCGGAGTTGAGCACTATCGCAGGTCCGTTCACTCTTGTCATCCCCGGAAAAAGAACCAGGCAACCGATGACAAGGAATATTCCGACAAACAGGATACCGGTTTTCCGGATACCCCTTTTTTCCATAGTTCTCCAATTCATAATTCATTATATTTTAAGGTTATTTTTCGACAATTGACTACTCGATCACAGTCTGGATTTTCATTTTTTGCAAACTTAACTCTTCTGGTTGAAGCGCCAAACATTCCAATACGGCAATTCCCTTTTCAAGATTTGGAACAGTATAATGATCATTTTCCCTATTTGAAACCGGCTTTTCCATATGCGATTTTTTTTGCACAATCTTTCTCAATGATAAAAAATATATTTCAGGAAAACAATTTTTTTTTACAAAAAATCAATCCGTTTAACGGTTGCTTCGACTATTGCCCCACAATAACATAAACAGCACGTCATTGCAAACCCGCCTACCGACGGACAGGAACGAGAAACAAAGATAATTCAATACGCAACACAACCATTTTTAGAATCCAAAATTTCAAGTAATTTTTATCCACAGACTTATTAAAGTAACACAGTTAACATGTTGGAAGTAAGAGCCTGTTTAAGTTTTAAATTAGAGAATGATTATAGATTACTTCGTCCTCGTTCCTCGTCCTACCAATGACAGATTTGCGTAAATCGCTGATTTTAAGACAATCTGTCATAACCGCATTGTGCCACATTTTTTGGGGTAGGCTCTCGTAATGACGTTAATAGCACGTCATTGCGAGACATAGTCGAAGCAATCTTATATGTTTCTTGCAATTCGCAATTGTGTGATTATCAGACACAAAATTCATTTTAAACAGGCTCTAATATTTTATTAAGGATAACAAGACTACATCAGTTTGGCATTCAGGTTATTGTCCTTGGGTTTCGTTTTTTCACAATCTTGGCAGCATAGTTAAATCTGTTACTGTAATTTTATGATTAAGGGTGTGCTTGACAAGCACACCCTTAACCAACATTAAAACTCTAAATATCATAAACATATCTGGATATCCGTTGAAAATTATCCGGATATGCTCTCTTACTATTTATTTACCTGGAATTTGGTAATTCCTTTTTCGAAAAAGTCAACAATCTGTTGTGCTGCAGCCAATCCTGCATTAATGTTTGCCTCGGCTGTTTCGGCTCCCATTTTTTTAGGAGTTGCGAATATCCGTTGGCCCACACTATCCTGCATCTTAGCTAAAGCATCCGGAGCAATATCCGAAGCATATTTCAGGTCGTTACGTTCCATCATAGCTTTGAGCAAACCTTCTTCGTCAATTACTTCTTTACGGGCAGTATTGATAAGAGTTCCCCCTTTAGGCATAGATGAAACCAGATCGTAACCGATGGACTTTTTGGTCTCGTCATTTGCCGGAATATGTAATGAAACATATTGACAGGTAGCATATAATTCTTTCACATCATTTACCGGACGAACACCTTCTTTCTTAAAGGTTTCCGCTGTTACAAAAGGATCAAAACCGTATACTTCCATACCAAAGCCTTTACCCAGCGCCGCTACCAATCTTCCAACATTACCATACGCATGGATACCTAATTTCTTGCCCTTTAATTCGGTGCCCGTACCAGGTTGAAAGCCATTGCGTGCCATGTATATCATGAAACCCAAAGCCAGTTCAGCCACTGCATTCGAATTCTGCCCGGGGGTATTCATGGCAACGATCTTTTTCCCAGAACATGCATCCAGATCAAGATTATCATAACCGGCGCCGGCACGTACCACGATTTTCAATTTCGAAGCGGCATCCACAACTTCCTTGGTTACTTTGTCGCTACGAACAATCAACGCATCGGTATCGGCTACAGCCTGACAAAGTTCTTCTGAACTGGTATATTTTTCGAGAAAAACACTTTCGTATCCTGCTTTTTTCAGAATATTCTTTATCCCATCAACGGCAACACTTGCAAATGGTTTTTCTGTTGCTACAACTACTTTCTTCATTTTACTTATATGCTACTGAGATAGACACTGATTGATTAAAAAATTCCCCTAAAACACTCTGTTTAAGAGATCATCCCAACCCAATATCTATCAATTCGACTCAAATTTTATGTATTACTTTTTCGCTTCAAATTCTTTCATGCAATCCACTAAAGCTTGTATGCTTTCAATCGGCATGGCATTATAAATCGACGCCCGGAAGCCTCCTACCGAACGGTGGCCTTTGATGCCCACCATACCTTTGGATTGTGCGAATTCCAGAAATTCTTTTTCAAACTCCTGATAACCGTCAGCCATAACAAAACATACATTCATCAACGAACGGTCTTCAACAGCGGCTGTACCTTTAAATAATTTGTTACGATCGATTTCTTTATAAAGGATGGCTGCTTTTTCCTGATTGCGTTTTTGCATACCTGCCACTCCACCACATGCCTTAATCCATTTCATGGTTTGAACCGCAGTATAGATAGGTAATACAGGCGGCGTGTTATACATGGATCCGTTTTCAATGTGTATCCGGTAGTCCAGCATCGACGGAATATGACGCGACACCTTACCCAGAATATCATTTTTCACAATGATAAGCGTTACCCCTGCACATGAAAGATTTTTCTGCGCACCGGCATATATCAGGCCATATCGCGAAACATCGACCGGCCGGCTAAAAATATCGGACGACATATCGGCTACCAGAATAGCATCACTTTTTAAATCGTCAGCTAATTCAGTACCAAAAATCGTGTTATTGGTGGTGATGTGAAAATAATCTACATCGGCAGGAACAGTATAATTTTTAGGAATATATGAAAAATTAGCATCTTTTGATGAGGCTACTTCGACTGTTTCTCCAAAACCTTTGGCTTCTTTCAGTGCCTTACTGGCCCATGTTCCGGTATTCAGATAAGCTGCTTTTTTCTCCAGCAAATTGAATGGCACCATGCAAAATTGCATACTTGCCCCGCCACCAAGAAAAAGTACCGAGTAGCCTTCGGGAACTGACAGTAATTCCTTCACAAGAGCTTCGGCCTCATTCATTACGGCCTCAAAATCCTTACTCCGGTGCGACACTTCCATGATAGACATTCCGCTATCATTAAAGTTTAAAACAGCCTGTGCAGTGGTCTCAACTGCTATACGTGGCAAAATGGACGGACCTGCATTGAAATTGTGTTTTTGCATATGCTATAGATTAAAATATTCACTGAGTCTTATTAAAAAAGAGGAACAAAAATAAATGTTTTTTCTTCACCTTGATCATAAAAATAATTGACAACTGATTTTTTAAATAATTGAAAATTGAAAATTGAAAATGGGTGCCCGCGTGTCTATCTTGGCGTTTAATATGCACTAAATAAGCATGATACATTAAATTGGAAGCATCTATTATTTATCAGCAAGTAGTTAATAAAACTATTGATTTTCAGATTGTCAAAAATAAATTATGCCGTCCGCGCCCATTCGGTAATTTTCCGGAAAAATACAATGTAACAACCGATTTTTCAGGATACAGAGAAAAATAACATAACTCACCAGTTATAAACTACTTTCGGTATAGGCGTTTAAAGCTCACTAATTATTTTTTTAATTTTCTGCGGATTGGCTCGAATTTAATCATTCTGCAAATTAGGTTGTCAAAAACAGTATCCATGTGGTTGCGTCTATTGTATCTGTAATGGTATTCAT
>JAVBNI010000046.1:0-38051 GCA_031551645.1 Bacteroidales bacterium
ATGAATACCATTACAGATACAATAGACGCAACCACATGGATACTGTTTTTGACAACCTAATTTGCAGAATGATTAAATTCGAGCCAATCCGCAGAAAATTAAAAAAATAATTAGTGAGCTTTAAACGCCTATACCGAAAATTTTATATGTAATCTTTTATTAGCGATAGTCAGATACAAAATGATGCTCTAACCCTTGAAGTTTATACAAACCAAGGGTATTTCGAAAAAAATAGGTTTTAGTATAACTTTAAAAAAATTAATCAGATGAAAACGAAATTTTTCTTATTATTTTTGTGTATTCCTGTTTTGGCCTATAGTCAGGCAACAAAATCTTTTAACCTTAATGGAAGTCGTTTTGGTGTTGTATACACTCCGCCCAGTGGCTATGGTTTTCAGGGAAGTTCCTCACTAATATATGTTGGTAAAGTAGCTACAAATCAAACTACTATCGGCAGGGGTTATTTGGAGTTTGATTTGAGTACCTTAACAACTGAAATAATAAATGATATGACTAAGGCTGAGTTAGTTTTCACCTGTGGTCTATCAATAAATAACAATTCCAATAAACATACTGTTAATGTTAAAAGATTGATAATACCGGGTTATGGAGATGATTTGCATAGTCAACCCGATTATGCATTTGCTGAACTTAACAGCACTTATAATGATTTTCCTGACACTGTGAATCTTAAGCAAATGACTAGTAATAGGATAAAAGCTATTGATAAAAATTTGATTAGTCTTTCATATAGCTCTAACCCTAACCTGTCATCCAAACTTCGTCTTTGTTTAGTACATACAAACGAAGGTAATGATGGTATTTACTTAACAAATGCTAAGCTTGTAATTACGTACCATATTATTCCCGACACACCTACAGGATTAAGAGTAGTTGACAATAGTATAACGCAAGTGGGATGTCAACTAGCTTGGAACGCCTCAACAGGAGCAACAAGTTATGAGGTAAATGTATATAATAGTGGTGGCACTCTTGTCAAAACTGTACCAGTAGCATCAACAAGCACAACTATCACGGGTTTAGCGGGTGGTACATCCTATACTGCTTGCGTAAAAGCCAAAAGTCCCAAAGGCACATCTGCCTGTAATGCCCCAGTGCCTTTTACCACACTTCCTTCGCCCTCCATCTACGGCCCCAATGAAGTTTGCTGGGATGGTAGCGGTTTCACATTGCGCGGAGGGCCGGCCAATAATATAACCTGGACAGTAACGGGACCCTTTTCTTTCAGTAATATTTATTTGAATCAGACAACCACTAGCAACATTTTAATAACGGTTTATAAATCCTATGGATCAGCAGCTACTACCGGAACGCTCACAGCGAAAAGCGGTTCTACAGTTCTTGCCTCCAAAACCATAACGCCTTGTTCTCCTCCACAACTAAGTTTTATCATAAGTGGTCCATATGAAATTTCACCGGGTAATACATATGGGTTTTCAATTGGGAGTGTCCATGGGATAATGCAGCAATATCTCATTGGTTATCATTGGCAATGGTATGTTGCTGAAACAAGTGGTTGGAAATTCTATGCAGAAAAATTTGGTGCAGCACAATCCGTTAATTTGTATTTTCCTAATGTTACATATGCAGGTGAGAGGTATATACAACTTAAGTGTGTAGTAGAAAATAAAACGACCCGTCAAACTTTTACTGCTTATTATGAAGGCCAGGACGGCAATGGGTTGTTATGTTGGTCGTGTGACTTTGATTATAATTATTCCTCGTCTAGTTCAAGTATCGCCTACCCTAACCCTGTTTCAAATATCCTGAACGTCGACTTAGGCCGAACAGCAACCCAGGCGAATGCTCTGGAATCAATTACCAGCGGCAAGCAGCTGAAACAGGAGACTGCCTACGACGTTCGCTTATACGACGGTCAGGGTAATCTATTACGTCATGCGAAGGCCAAAGGCGGCAACGTGGAATTCAACGTGCAGAATTTGTCCAACGGTGTTTATTTCCTGCATATCTACGATGGTGTCAGCGAAAAACCAAGAATGCAACAAATTGTGGTGGAACATTGAGAAGTGAAGAGTAAAGACGTAATGTCTTGTGTCTAAAGAATGAAGCACGGGAATCGTAACAGATAGATTCCCGTGTTTTTTATACTTGCATGCCAAGCGAAAAGGATAGTTACAGCATGATGTTTTGTTCGAAAATTGTCAACAAAAATGTAACTTTTCGATGGTGGATATCGTAAAAAGCAATAACGTTGAAGCAAATCACAGTCTGTTTTATATTTTATCCATCTTTAAATTTTATCATCATGGCAGTAAAGTATGTTTTAGTAGAAAAGGGAAACCCGGGTAATCCCGCAAGCCCCAAAAAAGTTTTATGCCCAGGCTAAAGCCAATAAATTGATTACTTACAAAAAGCTGGTGCAGGAATTGTCGAATGTATCCACTACGGTAAGCGACAGCGATGTGCTGGCCGTGGTGAATGAATTAGTCAAACTGATGAAAAAACACGTGCGCGACGATGGGGATGCTTTTCAATTCGGCGATTTTGGTACGTTTTATATCAGTATCTCAAGCGCCGGCGCCGATTCGCCCGAGAAATTTCATCACTCGATGATCAGGAACGGAAGTTTGAAGTTTCGTCCTTCTGCCGACACCAAGGAATGGCTTGCCGGGCTGAAGTACGAAAAAGGATCATAACTTCCAGCTTTCGAGTATGCACAATAGAATGGCCGCGGGCATCCGATTTGATGCCCGCGGCCATTTGCATAATAGCAGGCGGGCTCCCGGTTAATCACAGGCGGGCTTTCAATAAAGAGCCCGCCTGCATCCAAGTGAGTGCTGGCGGGCAATTGACCTGCTTTTCGCATTCGGTTTTTGTGCATCATGGATGGCAAGACCTCGGTAGCACATAATACACCCGATTTTGCATCAATCCCGTAGAGATATCATATTAAAGTCATTCAAATAATTCTATATGATTGTCGGACATCTTTTCAGCTAATTTATATAAACTATAGTTTTCCCGATCGGGATCAATGAAAGAGAACCGATGCTGCTGGTATTTCCTTCTCTTCATCATGTCAATTTTCAATAAACAGATCGTTCGGACTTACTTCACGGCGCGAAACTCCCGGCCCTGACCATTCCAACTTAAGCCCTTTACCTCCTCCACATTGGAAATAGTTAAGAACAATGCGGTGCAGTCCTGCTTTCAAAGCTACATTACCCGGCTCCACAATGGCCGCATGGTTGGCATCGTTCTCAACAATCTCTTTGTCGTCGATATATAAGCGGCTTCCATCATTCGATGCAAGATAAAATGTATAGATACCATCCTGGGGAGCATATATATATCCTGAATATTTGTAACCAAAATAGGTTTCTTTGGGTCTTTTGGCAATGGTGAAACTTTCTATCACTCCTGACGACTCCGGTTGAACGATATCGAGGTCTTCAGCCGAGACAAAAAACCGGTCATAATAAAGGTAATTCAATCCGTGTTTTTTAGCCGGGAGTACAACAGGCTCGTTCAAAACAGCTTTGTCCAGCTTATAAGTAACTACATTACCCGGCTTGGAGTCTTTGTCGAAAGAGATCATTTTTAAAATAGTTGTTCCTTTGACCTCAAAGGGTTTTGTATATAAAGTCGATTTTTCGTCAGGATCGGCGCCATCCAATGTATACCTGATGGTCGAATTTTTCGTATCGCATGCAAGGGTAATGGTGGTAGCATTCATGAATAATGTGTCTCCCGACTTGATGTAAGGAGGTTGGATAACCGGATCACCATTCTCAGAATATGGCCTGTCTTCTTTGGCCGTTCCCCACGATTTATTGGGCGACGATCCCATTTCAAACACCAATTCGCCTCCGTTTACAATATCATTGTGACGGATATATGATTTACTGTATGGTTTGCCATTAAGCGTTGCTGATTGGATATAGATATTTTTATCAGAGTTATTTTTTGCATGAATGATAAACTTCTTGCCGTTTTCCAGATTAATGGTTGCCTTCTCAAATAATGGGGAACCGATGACATATATTTCCTGTCCGGGCGCGACCGAATAAAAGCCCATCGCACTCAATATGTACCAGCCCGACATCTGGCCGCAATCCTCGTTTCCGGACAATCCTTCGGGTTTATTCAGGTACATTTCCGTTAATATCCTCCGCACTATTTGCTGCGTTTTCCATGCTTCGCCCGAATAGTTGTACATGTATGCCAGATGGTGGCTGGGTTCGTTGCCGTGGGCATATTCCCCGATCATCCATTTTTTGTCCGATTTCATGCTGAACAGACTGTCCAACCACTGGTTGAATTTACTGTCGCCACCCATCAGGCTGATCAAACCTTCCACGTCATGGGGCACAAACATGTATTGCCATGCATTTCCTTCGGAATAAGCAGAATTAACAAACGGGTCGAAAGGCTCGTACCAGGACCTGTCCATTGCACGTCCCCGCATGAACCCGACAGTTTGATCAAATACGTTTTCGTAAAAATGCGCCCCTTGATGATATAAATGGTATTCCTTGTCCTTACCCATCGCTTTTGCCATTTGGGCAATGCACCAGTCGTCATAACAATATTCCAATGTCTTGGACACCGATTCTCCCTGCCTGTCATAAGGCAGGTAACCGATTTTCTTGTAATATTTCAATCCCAATTTGTCCAACTGGGCGCTATGACATATTGCCTTAAATGCCTCTTCCGCATCATATCCTCTGATCCCCTTCATATAAGCATCAACAATAACCGGCACTGCATGGTAACCCAACATGTCATCGGTATAGTTTCCGGCTAAAGGCCACATGGGGAGGCGTCCGCCATCCCGGTACATCTGCAACAGTGACTGTATGAAATCATTGCTTCGCTCCTGTTGCACGATGGTAAACAAAGGGTGTAACGCGCGAAAAGTATCCCACAACGAAAAGACCGTATAGTTGTTAAAACCTTCCGCCTGATGAATTTTATGATCAATTCCCCTGTATCGTCCATCAACATCCATAAATATATCGGGACTTAAAAATGCATGATACATAGAAGTATAAAAACTAACCTGCTCGTCATGCGTACCGCCTTCGACGTCGATTTTACCCAATTCTTTATTCCAGGCTTTTTCCGCCAGTTTCCTGGTACCTGCAAAATTCCAATCGGGAATTTCCGCATCCAGATTTTTTCTGGCGCCTTCAGCGCTCACTGCCGAAAGCCCTACTTTTACCAAAATCTCCTCCTGGTCGGAAGTCCGGAAGTTAACGACGGCTTTGATATTTTTTCCGGACGCTTCGCTCAACCCGTCTTTGATTACCTCATCTACGGCTATTTGCAGGGATGAAAATGGTTTTGAAAATCTGGCAACAAAGTACACATACTGATCCCAGGCCCATCCGTGCGAACGCCGTAAACCTTCGATTTCCGTGTCGCTCACTTTCCGTATGTTCAATAACTCAGCGCCAAAAGGATAAGCAAGATCAATAATCACATGTGATTCTTCCGATTTTGGAAAAGTATATTTATGAAACCCGGCACGCATGGTTGCCGTTAACTCTGCTTTCACCCGGTAATCCTTCAGCAATACCGAATAATAACCGGGAATTGCTATTTCATCCTGATGACTAAAAGTTGATAAATAACCCGATCCGGGTTGATTGGGCTCGCCCCAATGCAGACGGACCTCACCTACGGTAGGCATAAAAAGGATATCGCAATACTCCGGCTCTCCCACTCCATTCAAATGGGTGTGCGAAAAACCAAAAAGAGTATGGTCGAGATAAGAATAACTGCCATGGGCCATCCTCGTATCAGGACTCAATTGTACGCCGCCAAACGGCAGACTGACTCCCGGAAAAGTATTTCCATCGCCTTGTGAGCCAATAAATAAATTGACCATCGAGGTGTATCGGTTGTCTTGTTTGGGGGTACACGAGTTTAGAAACAGAACAAAGAAACAGGGGATAACGAATAATTTATTGAACATTGTTTGAAATAATTGAACGTAATTGAACACTATTTAATGAAACAGGGCAGTTGCAGGGATTTCTTCTTTCTTTCCTCCCGGTTTTTCCCAGCTTGCAACCAATACCTTGGCTCCACCCATCTGGAAATATATTAGTTCAACGGGGTGTAGACCCTTTGCCAGTGCAATCGTATTAGCTTTTTCTTGCCGCGCATGATTACCGTCGTTATCAACCACCATTTTCCCGTTCAAATATAAAACTGCTCCGTCGTTGACATCAACATAAAAGGTATAAACTCCGCTAACAGGAATATTGATATAACCTTTGTAATGATATCCGAATGCCCGGTCGTCCTTGATAGCCGAAATATCGAACGTAGGAATGACGCCCGATAACAATACCGGATATTTGCTCAGATCATCCGTTTTCACACAATATCCTTCACGGTATTCAAAAGCCAACCCCGGGCGAATATTTTCAACCTTTACAGGCGGTTGAAGGGTTAGTTTTTCAAATTCGGATGTAACCGCATAACTGGGATCATAACCCTTGGCAAAGCCCCGGGCCTTAATTACAGCCGATTCAGCAATCACAAACGGCTTTTCGTATAATTTTGACGATTCTACGGGAACTGATCCGTCTGTTGTATATCTTATTTCCACCGCAGGGTCATCGCATAACAAGGCAACTTCCGTCTGATCTAAAAACCGGTATTTACTCGACCTGACCATCGGCATCGATGCTACTTTGTATTCTTCCGTATGAGGCCTGTCTTCTTTCTTCAGGCCAAATTCCGTATTTGGTTTGTCGCTCATGACGAATGCAAGCTCACCCCCACCGGCAATATCAGCATGCCGGATAAAAGATTGGGAATAAGGGGTTCCGTTTAATGACGCCGATTGGACGTAACAATTCTCCGATTTAACATTGGCTGCCTTTATCACAAAACGTTTTCCATTCTCCAGATTGATCGTCATCTTGTCAAAAAGCGGGGTACCGAAAACATAATAATCCATGCCGGGAGTCACCGGATAAAATCCCATGGCGCTCAGCACATACCATGCCGACATTTGACCGGCATCTTCATTGCCGCAAATCCCGTCAGGCTGATCGCTGTGTAGGTTGTTCATGATCTCCCTTACTCTCGCCTGCGTCTTCCATGGTTTTCCGGCAAACGAATAAAGATATGCCATGTTGTGACTGGGTTCGTTGCCATGAGCATATTGGCCGATCAAACCGGTTACATCTTGTAACAACTTTTCCGAAGGGTCATTTTGGGTCGTGAAACAAACATCCAGCCATTTGTCAAATTTTTCATCTCCACCCATTAGACGTATTAATCCATTGACATCCTGCGGGACAAATGTAGTATACTGATAGGCATTGGCCTCGGTATATACATTGGATATTACCATCGGATCAAAAGGCGTATACCAATTGTAGTTGCTGTATCTCGGCCTCATAAAGCCTGTTTCGGGACAATACAGATTTTTGTAAAACTGTCCTTTCTGGATGTAGAAACGATAATCGTCCTCATTAAAATCCTTTGCCAAACGCGATACACACCAATCGTCATACGAATATTCCAATGTTCTCGAAACAGACTGCCCTTCAAGATCGTATGGCAAAAAACCCAGTTTTTTATAAATATCCTTTCCAACACGATACCCTTCCGAGAGTTGTTTCATGGCTTCAAAGGCAAGTTTGGTATCATAGTCCCGGATATTTTTCACATACGCGTCTGCAATTACCGGAAGAGAATGGTAGCCAATCATCGCAAATCCCTCATTCCCGCCAAACTCCATAATGGGAAGACTTCCAAAATGCTGATAACGATCTATAAACGTCCGGATAAAGTGGTTACTTTTCGATGGTTCCACAATATTGTAATATGGGTGCAACGCACGGAATGTATCCCAAAGTGAAAATGTAGTATAATTATCAAAGCCTTCCGCCTGGTATACTTTATGATCTGTACTGCGATACCTTCGATCGAAATCCATAGATATATTGGGATGGACATGACAGTGATACAGGGCTGTATAAAATGTCCTGCGCTCTTTTTCGGTTCCTCCTTCAACATCTATTTTTGACAACACCTTGTTCCATGCTTTTTGTGCATCATTACGAACGCCTTGAAAATCCCATCCGGGAATTTCGTTTCTGAGATTATTTTCCGCACCGTCCCAATCGACTCTTGAGATGGCTACTTTCACCATCACGACTTTCTCTTTGGTTGTCGAAAAAGAAAAATGAGCTTTTATATCTTTTCCACCAGCTTCTTTTTCGCCGGTTAGCTTCTGGTCATGATAAAGTCCATAACCTGTAAAAGGCTGGGAAAATTCTGCAACAAAATAAGTGGTTTTATCTCCATCGAGCCCTCCGTAAGCATGCCTGAAACCACAGATTTTCGAATCCGACAACACCTTTACATAAACGCTATCGATGTGATCATTAATACCATGAACCAGATCGAGGATAATATTCCCTTCATTAACATTTCCATAAGTATATTTGTGAAAACCCACACGCATAGATGCCGTCAGCTCTGCTTTGATGCCGTCTTCCAGTTCTACACCGTAATACCCCGGAACTGCCTGTTCTTTGTCGTGCGAAAAAGCAGCACGATAACCCGATTTTGTATCTGAGACATCTCCAACCGAAATTTGAATATCACCAACTGTGGGCATTAACAGGATATCAGCTCCTCCCCCACTCCCGGTTCCGCTGAAGTGAATATGACTAAAGCCCATAATGCTTTTATCGGAATAATGATATCCCGAACAACCGTCCCATGTAGTGATGCGGGTATCTGGACTCAATTGTACCATGCCGTGCGGCGCCATTGCTCCCGGAAATGTATGCCCGTGAAAATCGGTTCCGGTGAAAACATTCACAAACGTCGTATAATCTTTCTGCTCACCACAGGAAACAAGAAAAAGAAAAACCGGGGTAAAGATGGTAATTTTCAAAAAGGTATTTTTGGAGATCATTTTTAAAATTATTATTTTCAGATCATTATTGAATGGTAAATTCAGCCGTGGATTGGATATTGGTCGAAGCGTTGCCTACCATCAGTTGAATAAGCCCCGGCTCAACAACAAAAGTCTTTTTACCGGTATCCCAATAAGCCAATTCTTTTACCGGCACAAGAAATTCTATCACCCTGCTTTCCTTGGGTTGAAGTGTGACACGTTCAAATCCTACCAGTTGTTTTTCGGGACGCACCACAGAGGCTTCCACGTCTTTTGCATACAACTGAACGACCTCGTCGCCCGCACGTTTCCCCGTATTGGTTACTTTAACGGAAACGGTAAGCGTCCCGTTTTCCGCAATGTTTTTTGTTGATAATGCCATTTTTCCAATAGTGAATGATGTATAACTCAACCCGTAGCCAAAAGGATATAATGGTTTGATATCTTTAAATTTTAAATCAGGATTTTTTGTAACATCATACATGTAAGTACGTCCTTTACGGATATCATAGTCGTCAAAGGCGGGCAATTGCTCTACAGATTTATAAACGGTAAACGGCAATTTTCCTCCCGGATTATAGTCGCCAAAAAGAACATCGGCAATTGCATTCCCCGACTCTTCTCCGTTATACCATGCTTCAACAATGGCAGGAACATTCTGCTCGGCCCAATTGACTGATAATACGCTCCCGTTCTGCAATACAAGTATGGTATTGGGATTGGCTTTATAGACAGCCTTCAGCAAATCTTCCTGATCACCGGGCAGATCCAGTGATGTGCGGTCAACACCTTCTTTTTCTATTTGGTTGTCGGTACCCAAAACAACTATAGCTACATCCGCTTTACGCGCAACCTCCACTGCGGCTTTAAATTTATCCTGGCTGAGAGGGCCTCCCCACAGTTTTACCGAACCTTTGTACCAGTATTGGGCGTATTCCAACCGGATATCATATTGTTTCCCGGCAACAGTTTCTATTTTAACAGCTTCGGTTGTCTGATTCCTGTTGAGTGACTTATCAACAACTTTTTGTCCATCAATATACAAACGGATAATATCGTCAAAACTGCCACCAATGTAGTAAGTCCCTGTAACAGGAGCAATAAATTTTCCCGTCCATCTTATGGAATAATAATCTTTCCGAACGGCAGGAGCAGGGGCGTCTTTTCCAAAATCAAAGTCGATGACCGGATCTACTTTAGTCAATACCGGTTCACCCGAACAATCCGTGTTGTTGAAATACTCACCCAACAGCCCATGTTCTCCGGGCTTCGCATTGGGTGGAAGCAGATTTTCCGATGGAATAGTCGGCAACGATAAAATCATACCTGTTCCCTTCACATAGTTAACCTTATTTTTTCCGATCTTATTGACAATTCCTTCAAGTGGGGATACTGAATGTGAATAAGCGCCGGTATATCCGCCCATCTGGCAGGTATCGGCGTTCGGCCCTATCACTGCTACCGACTTGATTTTATTTTTATCCAAAGGCAGTATGTTCTTTTTGTTTTTTAACAGTACGATCGCTTTTTGAGCCGATTTTCTTGCCAATTCCCTGTTCTCTGCTCCATCCACAACCGAATGGGGAATTTTGGTATATGGAACCAAATCTGCAGGATCGTACAATCCCAACCGGAAACGCGAAAGCATGATCCTGCGTACTGCAGTATTGATCGTTTCTTCTTTTACCAGGCCTTTGGCCACTACTTCTGCCAGATATTGTTTGAAACAATCGCCGCATTCGATATCCATTCCTGCATTCAAGGCTACGGTAATGGCTTCCTGAGGGGTTTTTACGTAGCCGTGTCCTTCGAATAAGTCGTTCAGTCCGTTGCAATCGGAAACCACTGTCCCGTCAAAACCCCACTCCTCACGGAGGATGTCGGTCAATAATCCCTTATTTGCCACACAAGGTATGCCATTCACACGGTTATATGCCGCCATGATCTGTTCGGCCTTTCCTTCTTCAACCAGTACCTGATAGGGCCGCAAATAATACTCTCTTAACAGTTGTTCGTCAATTACAGCATTTCCATTATGACGACACCATTCTTCATTATTGGCAACAAAATGCTTCGGACCGGCAATTGTTTTCAGGTACTTCGGATGATCGCCCTGCAGACCCTTTACAAAAGCAAGACTTAACTGTGAAGTCAGGAAGACATCTTCGCCATAGCATTCTTCTGTCCTACCCCACCTCGGATCACGCGCCATTTCAACTACAGGCCCCCAGAATGTCAATCCGGTACGGGGAATCCCTGCATGGACCCTGGCCCTGGATTCATCGGACATGGCATTCGCAATGCGAAAAACCATATCCCTGTCCCACGTCGCAGCCTGGGCTATTGCCTGCGGGAATATCGAAGCGACATCACCCGAACGGGCAATCACGCAATGCCCGGCTTCGCCACCCCACTGATAACCCGGCAATCCGAATCTTGTCAAATCAGCAGGAATACGGGTAATCATCTGCGACAACTTCTCCTCCATGGTCATTCTTGATAATAAATCGTCCACTCTTTCTTCAAACGAAAAGGTGTAATCAAGATATTTGGGTTTTTCCGTCTGATTCTGTGCAAATAACACGGAAGAGAATAACCAAAGGAATAAGATCAATTTACTCGATCGTTTACATCTAATTTTCATAACTTAATTAATTTCTGTGTACAAACTATTTTTTATAGTGATATGATTCGCCCCATATCATCACAACTACAGGATATTTCGATTTTTTTAGCTCTGCATAATTTAATTCGAGGTACTCATCATCGCCCCAATATGGAAGCCTGTCCCAAACGGTATGTCCCAGTTCCAGTTCATGCCCCGGGATGACCAATTTAGGATTGAAACCCTTTACAATCCTGTAAATATCCGTTGTCCATGCATTGGGGATGAGAATATCGACCTTGTTCTTTTCCGAAACTTTATCAATCCATTCAAAATCGACCATAAAGTCGCCTTCATTGATCTGGTCGCCAATATGGGAAATTGTAATGTTTTCGGGTGTAGTTATCAAAACCACATTATTGTCATTACTTGCCATTTGGTGACCCGGATAATTAATGAAACGCAGCTCGACATTCCCGGAAAGTTTTATTTTTTGTTCTTTTCCGGCCACTCTCTCGGGATGGATTAGTTTTGAAAATTCCGGTCTGTCTTTACTTAATTGCTCTGGCGCTAAAACCGGGCGACCCAAGCGTTGAAATTCATCGACAACCTGTTTTTCCGCATGATCAGAATGCCTGTGGCTGATAAAAAGAATATCACACTGTTTTATCAAACGTTTCATCTGACCCTCCGGAATTTTAAAATCTTCGGACCTGGACGATACCCCGCTTACAAGGTCGAATGCAATTGTTACGGATTTGGTGCGGACAATAAATCCCATATTATAGATTTTCCACAATTTGGCGCCGGACGTTATTTTGGTAGTTTCAAGTTCTTCAACCACACGATCGATCCTTGAATGGAAAAATGTCTGTGCCGGTTTTCTGAATGCCGCATATTTATCGTGAAAAACAGCATCCATCAAGAGTAAAGCATAATTCCGTTCTTTCGATTGTCCAATAGACGAAGGATTTTTCGCAAGAATGGCATTGATGGTATCCAGAAACACCGTCGCCTGCCGGTCCATATAGTCGTTATCCTTCTGGCTCAATTGAGGATCGGGATGTCCTACAGATTGGCCGAAAACGTTTAATGAGGCAACCGCCAGAATGATCATTAAACTACAACTGATCCGTTTCTTATTCATTTTACTTACATATTTTTAGTTAATGACTCTGACAGGTCTACCGACCCCGTCAGGTCGCCACGCCAAAGACCTGTCAGACCTGCCCGACTGAGTCATTCAGTCGGGCAGGTCTGACAGGGTCGGAATAGAATTCTTAAATAAACGACATTATATTAGAGTTTATATAAATTAGACAGGATTTACAGGATTTTTCCTAATCGCCTTTGGCGATTTATCTTGTAAATCTTGTAAATCCTGTCTATGGCATAACTTTTATTACATCAAAAATTCTAATCTATATAATCCCTATTATAATTGATGTTACGCAATTGATTTTACATACCGGGGAAGCTCCCTCAATTTGCAGGAAGACTTTCCCAAGGTTCGGGAAAAGTTTCCCAAGGCTTCGGAAAAGTTTCCCAAGACTCCGGAAAGGTTTCTCAAGACTTCGGAAAAGTTTCCCAAAGCTTCGGAAAGGTTTCCCAAGACTCCGGAAAGGTTTCCCAAAGCTTCGGAAAGGTTTCTCAAAGCTTCGGAAAGGTTTCCCAAGACTCCGGAAAGGTTTCCCAAGACTCCGGAAAGGTTTCCCAAGACTCCGGAAAGGTTTCCTGATCATTGGGATATTGCGTAATATGAGATTATAATAAACCTTAATCTTAGTATATGACAAAATTTAAACATTCCTTATTCTATGCCTGAAAGGCGAGATTTTCATAACCACAAGTAAGCGAAGCGCAACTTGCGGATTGACAACTAACATAGCCATTGCCTGCATGGCAAGACATATAGAACCAGAATACATCTTGCCTTGCAGGCAATTATTATCTGTTGCCTTCTCTGCAGGTCAACGACCTGCAGTTATGAAAATCGGGCTTTTAGCTTCGCTGAGCTTACCCTTTCAGGGTTGCGGTTCAAGCCTTACAAATATTTTTGTCATGTACTAAAAACTACAATATTCTTTTATGATTCCTAAAGAGGGTAAAATAGTCATGTCGACTAAGCAAACGAGGTACAAGTTTGCGCATGGAGACATCTTTAAGCAAGATACCCGACAATCATATATCCTTTATTTATCTTCAACAATTACTTCCCAATCGGTAAAATTGACGGTATACTGCTTTTTGTCCGGCGCTCCGGCAGCCAAACCCAGATCCATTCCTTCGGTTAATCCGGGAAGTGAACCTGTTTTCCGGTATATGATCCAGTTTTTTCCATCTAAGCTGATCGCTCCGGTAAAAGAATCGCCATGCCGTTCCAGCCTGATCCAAAGAGGCATATGTGTATCTTCGGGTAAATTTTCGCTTGCTGCTTTATGCATGCTTCCATCGCCGAACTCGTCATAATGAATGCCTGCACGTCCCGGGGTACTGAACATCAACACTGAGCCTTTACTACCGGGCAATACTTCAAAACTTTTGCTCATATCGTTGCGGACGAACAACCCCGAACGGTACCACTGATTGGTGGGGCCGCCAAATGATGAAAGTTTTACTGTTGCCACAAAATCACCTTTCAGTTGTTTCAGGTAAACAGCAGCATATGAATCTTCTCCCTGGAAAAAGTCTGTCCCTGCCGCTGTTATGGAATAAGTACCTTTTTGCTGGGAGAAATCAACCTTAGCCGGTTTAGCCCGCTCGGTAATATGTGTGTATAACTTTTGTTTCTTCAAATCCAGTGTTTTCGATTTCAGAACGGTCAGCATCAGTTCCCCGCTATTTCCTATACGAACCGGATAACGCCCTGCATCGGGGATCAAATCAAACGAAACGTTCTGCGATTCTCCGCTCTTTAACTCGATCGTCTTCGATTTCACTTCCTTATTGTCGACAAACAATTTTACTTCTACTTTCTGAGATGTTTGCCTAACATTCATAGCTGTTGCAGAAACATGAAGCGTCTGACCTGCAAGCAAACGCTCTTCGTTGATGGTGATATCCTCATAAACAACGGCAGGGACTTCTCCTTCTACATTTAGAAAGAACGATGGCGTTTCGCCGATATATATTTCATGTTTGCCCGGCTCATTCACACGATATTCAAACTCGATTGTACGGGTGTTATTCTTTATAACGGGAAAAGACTGTACAACAACAGGTTTTTTATTGTCAAAAAGCGTAACCGGAGCCACACCTGTACTCCCGGTATTGGTCACATCTGCTTTTACCTTAATCACAGAACCCGTTGCAACTGTGGTTCCTGCCTTAACCTGTAAATTACTGTATGAAAATTCCGGTTTTCCATCAATAAACTTTTCCGGTGCGTTTTTAGGAGATTCGATAAAAAAATTATCCTTGTACTCATTGTCGATGACAAAGGCCGCACAAAGTTTCATCTCACCCTGTGGTAATTCGTAATAAATATTATCTGTAACCGACCAGTCGGTTGCCATATTATCAAATACAAAAGCTACATTATCGTTAAAAAATCCACTGACTACATGATGGATAAGATTTCCTTTCACCTCCGAATTAAAGGACATTCCCGCAACTTTAATTGCTCCCGAGTCATCCGAATATTCCTGCACATTGTCGAGATGGTTATAATTGATCGTATAACCGCCATCGATTGCTTCCTCCAGGTTTGCCCAACCGCCGCATGTAATCGGGTAACGGCCGGTTGTACGGGTTATGTAATTGTGGGATATGTTGGTATACAATGCAAAGAACGCAGCTATACATCCATTGCCTCCGCATTTATCAAAAGAGTTGTATGTGATGTCTGTTTCCCGCGTAATTTGTTCCGCACTGGTTGGATTAGTTGCCCCATGCAACAATATAGCGCCATCCGTAATATTTTCGAAGGCATTTCTAAATATTCTGGTTTGATAACATCCCTTGTCTATCCTGAGGCCCATTCCTTCGCACGAACGGATTTTCGAATAAGCCAGTTCGCATGCGTGTGCATAAGTTATACCGACGGTGCTTGCTCCCTCGGTAGTACCTTCAAAACTTAACCCATAGAAACGTAAATTACGGACAGGTTTCTTTTCCTCTCCTGCTATCTGTATCAACTGGTTAAATTGGGAGGCCGATATATGAGCATCATTTGGGTCGCTTACACCTTCCATGGGTAAATAATAAAGCTTTTTCTCATGTTTGTCATAAAACCATTCTCCTTTTGAATCGATCAATTCTTTTACATTCTCCACATAATAACGGGGTGGAACTGCCAATAATCCGTTGGAATTATCTTCCGGCTTTACCAGATATGCTTCCAGTTTTTTCTCATCTACTTTGGCGATTGAATTAATCCCCGTGTACCAGCGTAACAGCATGGTGATCCGGTTGTCCTCCATCGTTTTCCATTGTTTCAAATCCCCTTTGTTAAAATAGATGGTTGATGCATTATCACTTGTCTTACGCGGAACAAAATAACCATCATTAGGCGTACGGGCAAGCATTTGTTTTTTACCATTTGTTATTAACACCATTCTACTGCTTCCCTGGAAAGGAGCGGTCCACAAATCACCTTCTTTCGTCCAGTTTTTCACTAACTTACCACCCGAAATTACAGGATGTTCACCGGGATATGCCGAATAAGTTACATAATTGTCCCTCAAATGACGGTATTCAAAGGCGCCGGAAGGCAGATTGGTCTCAACCCGCTCGCCGCCATCTTCAGGTACAAAAATCAAAGGTTCGCTTAAAGAATAAAAACCTTCGCGAATGAATACCACGATATCTTTTCCTTTACCATAAATGTGAGGCGAACCGATATAACGCGTCTCAACAGGTGTTGTCTTCAGTTCATATACCTGTTTTTTCAGTTGGCGAACTGCTTCCTTTGCTCTCTCAATAGAAGCAAAAGGACCGTCAGTTTTCGCAGCGTTTGGCTCGGGAAGGGTACCCGACCAGTTATCATTCCCTTTCGTTGATACATAAAAATCGGCTTTCGCCTTGGTTGCATCAAATTCTTCCCAAACCTGACTCCGTAACAATTTCCCGTCGCGCAACTGGGCTGTTGATAATGAAAAATTTAATAGTAAAACCGACGCAATGAGAAGGAATTGATTGATTTTTTTGACCATGATTGATTGGTTTTTAAAATTACACAAAATGCTACAGCGCCTGAGTAAAGACAATTCTATACCTCCTATAAAGATGATCTCATACCTCCTATTAAGTACCCACACCAATGTAATCGATGCTCAATGGTCGATTGCTTACTGACTCCACACCGTATTAACAAGGCATTTATCAGAGCTATTTTCAAAACATAATAATAGATGTATAAACTAAACTCTGCCTGTTTATTTTAATACAAAGTTACAATTAAAATTTATATATCAAGATTATTCTGATCATCTTCCTTCACTTTCAGTACATCTATGCGAATAAAATTTGTAGTAAGTAAATGTATTTACAAATATGTATATCTTTATATGAAGGTAGTTTTCAATGATATTTCACAAGGTTTTCATCTTGCGAATTGTTCGGTTGACCAATTCCGGTTCGAATCCCCGGCCCACAGCAAAACGGTATAATTTCCCGGTTATTTCGTCTGTATTCGTTGCTTTAATGGTTTTATGTTTTTTGGCTAATTCGTCCTCCAGTAACTGTTCGTACGAAATCATATCGATCCCGGAAACCACATCCTGGATTATTTCGCTATTGATCCCTTCCATTTTCAGCATGTATGCAATCTTGATACGTCCCCATTTATTGAAACGCAATTTATCATTTACATATGCTTCAGCATAACGCTGGTCATCAAGAAATTTCTGGGCAATGAGATTATCGATGATCAATTGAGCGTCGTTCACAGAACAGCCCCATGAAATAATTTTATCTCTTATTTCCTTACTGCTGTATTCCTTACGGGAACACAACTGCATGGCCTTTGTCGCGGCTTCTTTTACAGTAATATGATTATTTCCTGATTTTTGCATAAAATTCACCAAGACACCGTTATTGAATTGACTGCATAAGATTAACTAACGTGTTCAAAATATAATCTTCATTCCCGATGATCATGTGAGATTGCTACGCTAGGTTGCCCGTCAGGGCATTGATATCGATAGACCGGAGCTGTCCACACCTCCTTTCCCCGTAGGGGATAAACTTTCACGCAAGACCACCTATCAGAATCGATCATTTCTTTTTTACAACGATAGCCGCAGTGTCCTGCGCAATTACCAGCTCCTCATCGGTTGGAATGACCATGGCTTTTACATGCGAACCATCTTTGCTGATAATCTTTTCTTCCCCACGAATACCCGCGTTCTTTTCCTGATCAAACTCAAGGCCAAGAAATTTCAGGTCTTTTGCGATCTCGTATCGCGAGGTATCTGCATTTTCACCAATCCCGCCGGTAAACACCACCACATCGACACCGCCCATAGCTGCAGCATAAGCGCCAATGTACTTACGTACACGATAATGGAACATTTGCAAAGCCAGTTGGGCACGTTCATTCCCTTTCTCGGCAGCGCTCCTTACTTCCCTCATATCCGATGACACTCCGCTAACTCCCAGGATACCGCTATGTTTATTGATCAGTGTATTGACAGCCGACCGGCCAATATCCTCGCATTGCATGATGTATGTCATGATACCGGGATCGAGGTCGCCGCAACGTGTCCCCATGACCAGACCTTCGACAGGCGTAAGTCCCATGGATGTATCCACAGATTTGCCATCGACAACAGCAGCCACCGACGCTCCGTTACCCAGATGGCATGTGATGATTTTCCGTGCATTTTCTTTACCAAGTATTTCCTGCGCACGATTGGAAACATAGCGATGACTTGAACCGTGAAAACCATAACGGCGAATAGCATATTTGGTATATAGCGAATACGGAATGGCATACATGTATGCATAGTCGGGCATGCTTTGATGAAAAGCCGTATCAAAAGTCCCCACCTGCGGGACATCGGGTAGAAGACTGTTCATGGCATAAATTCCACTCAGGTTGGGTGGGTTGTGCAAGGGCGCCAACTGAATACATTCTTCAAGCATCGCGATCACCTCATCGGTAATCAGTACGCTGGAATTGAATTTCTCACCGCCATGTACCACCCTGTGACCCACAGCATCTATTTCATCGAAACTTTTAATACAACCGTATTCTTTACTGATTAGAATACCGAGAATATATTCTATACCTGACTGGTGGTCGATGATTTCACCTTCAAAGGTAGCTTTTGTCCCATTTGTTTCATGCTTGATGAACGATCCGTTAAGCCCTATTTTCTCAACAACACCTTTTGCCAAAATAACAGGACCATCCATGTCGAAAAGCTGGTATTTGATAGATGAACTCCCGCAGTTTATTACAATAATTTTCATTAAAATTCGATTTTATCAGTGCATTGTTTTTCTATTCCTGATGATTGACAATCTCTGTTGACAATACATTCATTCCTGTTTTCTGTCCGTTTTCGTCGTACACATAAAATCCCTTGTGTGTTCGCACTCCCCAGTTATTGGCTCTTACCAAGCGTTTAATCAAAGGTGACGCCTTGAATTTGTATAAGCCAAACTCATTGAATAAGTGATCCATATATCTCAAAATCTTATCCAGTCCAATCCTGTCGGCCAATTCAAACGGGCCATGCTGCATTCCAAAGCCGCGTCGCATAATAGCATCTACGCCTTCGACAGTCGACACACCTTCCACCAGCGTATTGCAAGCTTCGTTTATCAGTGTGACGATCAGACGTGTGCTTACACTTCCGGGCGATTCATTCACCGTGATGGGTTCTTTACCAATCATTTTTGCAAAGCGACATACCAATTCGTGTGATTTTTTATTGGTCTGCAAACCGCATACTACTTCGACAATACCCACTGATGCCGGCGATGCAAAAAAATTAACTGCCAAAGCCCTTTCCGGATGTCGCATTCCGGCAGCAATATCAGTAATCATCAACGTCGATACGCTACTGGTGATCACCGTTTCGGGAGCAACATACTCTTCAATTTTTCTGAACAATTCGATACGTCCCCGCAAAGGATCGTTCGAACTGATCATTTCGATAACCAGGTCGCATTGCCTGATCAGATTATAGTCGGTAGTACCTTTGATCCGCGACAAGATGATCCGTTTTTCACTTTGAGTAAGTCCCCAACGATTGATGATTTCATCTAATTGCAGGTTGATGGACTTGATAACTTCTTCTACCCGTTTGTCGCTGACTTCGACAAAAACTACTTCTGTACCTGCCTGGCTGATAATGCGGGTTACCTCCTGCCCCACGTAGCCGCAACCAATAAGCCCCACCCTGTGGATGAGGCCTTGCTTGCTGATCGTTTTGTTTAGTGCAAATTTTTCTAATGATTCTGACATTTTGATATATGATAAACGCTACAGTTTAATAACTATGTGCTGCCTGATTAACTGTAATGGCAATCAGACTGATGATATCTTCGACCGAGCATCCGCGAGATAAATCGTTAATTGGCGCCGCCATTCCCTGCAAAACAGGGCCAACGGTTTCGGCATGAGCCAAACGTTGTACCAGCTTATAACCGATATTTCCGGATTCCAGTGTTGGAAATACCAGCACATTGGCCTGACCTGCAACCGCACTTCCCGGCGTTTTACTTTTACCGATTGAAGGGATCAACGCTGCATCAACCTGCATTTCTCCATCAATGACCAATGCCGGATTCATTTCCTTTGCTATCTGGGTAGCCTTTGCCACCTTGTCCACCATCTCGTGTTTCGCACTACCTTTGGTCGAAAAACTGAGCATGGCCACTTTCGGGTCGAATCCACCGATAGTGTGTGCTGTTTTGGCCGTCATAACTGCTATTTCAGCCAGTTCACGTTCGGTTGGATCGGGATGTACCGCGCAATCGGCAAACAAAAGTATTCCATTGTGCCCAAATTCTTTATCTTTCAAAATCATGAAAATAGCGCCGGATACCACACTGATTCCGGGAAGTGTTTTCACATACTGGAATGCCGGCCTCAACACATCACCTGTAGCGCTCTGAGCCCCGGCCACTTCTCCATCTATATCCCCCGCTTTAATCATTATAGTTCCCAGATATAAAGGATTTTCGATTAACGTCTCGGCTTCGGGACGAGTCAGCCCTTTTGCTTTGCGCAATTCCATCATCAAATCGACATAATCTTTCTTTTTCGGGTTGTTTTTTGGATCGACAATATTTGCCTTGTCCAAATTTTTCAGCTCCAATAATCCGGCTTTTTCTGTTACCTGACTAGGATTGCCAATAATAGTGATTCGGGCGATATCATGTTCAAGAACGTAGTCCGCCGCTTTGAGCGTTCGTTCTTCCAATCCTTCGGGAAGAACAATATGTTTGTTGTGTTTTTGGGCTTTTTGAATAATATTTTGTACAAAATCCATTGTTGCTCTGGTTTAAAAATAAATTTTAAGCGATAAAGATACGACAGTTTTTGAAAACAGTAAACATGCTTTTTTACATTTTTTGTGTATGACATTGTTATATCGTATATTCCAAAAAATAGTTACCTTTGTCCTTTTATTGCCCATAAAGAAATTATGTACATGAGAAATATATGTTTGCTGGCTCTATCGATCATTCTGCTGTCGATTTTATCGATGGCATGTTCGAGTAGTAAACATCGTTATTTACAGGCGCCTCAAGGAGCGGCTCAGGAGGATACGTTATATCAGAAATCACTCAATGAATATCGGTTACAACCCAACGACATTCTGTATGTTAAGGTATTGACACCCGTGGAGAAATATGCCAACATGTTTGATCTTAGTCCCACACAACAGACGATGTCAAATATGACCGGGCAATATTTCTATATATCGGGTTATCCGGTTGACCTAACGGGAAGTATTGAAATGCCTGTTGTAGGGAAAGTACATGTAGCAGGATTTACCGTCGCTGAAATCGAAAAAATTATCCATCAGAAAGTAAGCGAGGTGGTATATGAAAACCAGGTATTTGTCCGGTTGGTCAGCTTCCGAATAAATATTGTTGGTGAAGTAAAATCGCCTGGAGAATACACCATCTTCCGCGACCAGGCAAATATCATACAGGCACTGTCGCTGGCTGGCGATATGAATTATTATGGTGACCGGCGTAAAATAATGGTATACCGGAACACCGAAACAGGAGTCATACCCCACATCATTGACCTGACAAAGAGAGACGCACTATCATCGCCTATTTTTTACCTGCAACCTAATGACATGGTATATATACAGCCTCTGCCGAGGACTGTTTTCCGTGTTACTGTTACCGACATGGTGACATATATATCTGCGATTTCTTCATCGCTTGCTTTAATTGTTGCAATTGTGTCACTATCCAAGTAACCATGACCGAATATCAGGAACAATACGGACAAGACCAAAATGAAGGTCTCGATGTCAAAAAATTATTGAACAAGATACTTAGCCGCTGGTATTGGTTTGTGTTGTCTGTATGCATTGCTTACACGGCTGCCTGGTTGGTTAATCGTTATACGGTTCCGAAGTATAGCGTCGAGGCTTCGTTGATCATCAACGAGGAAAAGAAATCAACTGCAGAATTGTTGGTCAGTGTTTTGGACAGATATAGCCCGAGAAAGAATATCGAAAATGAAATAGCAATACTCAAATCATATACAATGGCTTCCAAAGCATTGAGAAAATTAGATTTCGATATTGATTATTATATCGTTGGCAGGATACGCGAGTCATTGTTGTATCCAACAGCTCCGTTTGTTGTTTTGCCCGATAGCGCTGTTGCTTATGGGACAAGAGTTGATGTAACATTTCTTCCAGGCAATAAATACCAGGTAACAATTGGTGAAAAGACTTACGAAACACTTTTTATCGGTCAGAAATTTCAAGCTCCGGGAATGTCCTTTACCATTCAACCGGGCAAGAGTGTGAATAGTGATGAACTGGTAGACAAAAAGTATTTTTTCATTATCAATAATTTCAACTCATTGGTCAACCGGTACCGGGCGAAAGTATCGGTTACGCCGAATGACAAGAGAGGTACTGTACTTGCTCTGTCGCTTTCTGGTGAGAGTGCACAGAAAGAAGTGGATTATGTGAACACATTGATGGACGTGTATATCCAGAACGGGTTGGATGAAAAAAACCGGACTTCTACCAATGCCATTGAATTCATCGACCAGCAAAAGGGTTTTGTTTCCGATTCGCTCAGACGGACAGAAGACGTGTTACAAAACTTCAGGCTGAACAATAAATCATTTAATTTCAGCCAGGAAGGGAACGCTGTTTTTGCACGATTAACCCAATTGCAAACAGAAAAGTTAGAAGTAAAAACCCGGTCGAATTATTACGAATATCTGCAAAATTATGTTGATCGCGAAGCCAATTTGAATCAAATTGTAGCTCCGTCTATCATGGGGATTTCCGATCCTTTGTTGAACTCATTGGTAGGGGAACTGGTAAAATTGAGTACTGAAAAAGCAATTCTTACGCAAAGCAGTAATCCTGAGAACAATCCCATTATCAGAAATCTGAATGCCCAGATCGGTACCATCATGAATTCTTTACGGGAAAATGTCAAACAATTAGTGGCTTCGGCTAATGTCGCCCTTGAAGATGTGGACGGGAGAATTACCAAGGTGGAAGAAGAATTGTTGAGATTGCCCATTACCGAACGCCAGCTTTTGAATATCCAACGTGAGTATAACCTTAATAACGAAACATATAATTTTTTACTAAAAAAACGTGCTGACGCCGACATATCAAAAGCATCAAACGTTGCGGACAACAAAGTGCTTGATTATGCCATAGCACAAAATGCGTCGAAAATATCTCCCAAAAAGAGCAGAAACAATATGATCGCCATTGCGTTGGGATTACTCATACCGTTGGCGCTTATTTTTATTCTTGACTTTTTCAATCAAACCATATCCGATTTACAGGAAATCAGGTCATCAACATCAGTACCAATCATTGGTATGATCGGACATAATAACAAAGATTCCGAGGTCCCCGTTGCCGAAAATCCTGCATCACCACTATCCGAATCGTTCAGGGCGTTGCGTGCCAACTTGCATTATCTTTTGCGAGATAAAAATTGTAAGATCATCAATGTCACTTCTACCATAAGCGGGGAGGGGAAAACATTTATATCCATCAATTTAGCTACAATTATCGCGCATTCAGGCAAAAAAGTATTGTTGTTGGGGCTTGACCTTCGCAAACCCAGAATCAGCAAAATTTTTAATATCGACAATCACGAGGGGATCAGCACGTTCCTGATTGGCGACACCAAATACGAAGACCTTATCCATTCGACCAATATCAACAACCTGTTTATTGCGCCGGCCGGCCCGATTCCCCCAAATCCTGCCGAATTGATCGAAACGCCTGAAATGCAATCGTTATTGGGTCAAGCAAGCAATGAATTTGATTTCATTATTATTGATACGCCACCGATTGCTGTTGTAGTGGACAGCCTGTTATTGGCGCGTTCAGCCGATGTTAATGTTTTTGTTATCCGGCAGTCATTCTCGTCAAAAGATTCGTTGTTGCTGGTCAATGATCTCCAGAAACGCGAAGAAATGAAATCGTTATGCTTGGTTGTAAACGACGTGAGCCATAATTCTGTTTACGGCTTGGGAAAATACCGGTATAGTTATAATTATGGTTACGGATACAACTATAGTAGCTATAATAACTATTATAGCAGTTATACAGAAGAAGAACAGGAAAAAAGTTTTTGGCAACGTTTATTCTCAAAAAAGAATAGTTAGTTTTTAAGTTTGAAGTTTTAATATCCAAACTTTGAATTTTTCTCTTATTGTCATATTATTAGTCAGCATCGGCTTATTGCTGTTCATGGTGCTGAAACTGAAGATTCAGGCATTTCTGGCTCTGTTGGTGACGTCTGTTTTTCTGGGACTTGCTACCGGAATGCCGATGTCGGCTATCCTCAATAGCATCACGGAAGGTATGGGATCCACGCTGGGTTTTGTAGCAACGGTTGTTGGTATTGGCGCTATTTTCGGGCAGATACTTGAATCTTCGGGTGGAGCCGAATCCCTGGCACATTATTTAGTTGGTAAATTTGGCAAGGAAAAAGCGCCTTATGCCTTGGCTATTAGCGGATTTATTATTGCCATTCCCGTTTTTTTCGACGTAGGATTCATCATTTTGGTACCTGTACTCTATGCTTTAGCCAAAGACACAAAAAAATCGTTGTTGTGTTTTGCTATTCCATTATTGGCCGGTTTGGCAGTCACTCATGCATTTATCCCGCCTACACCCGGCCCGGTGGCCGTTGCTGAAATCATCGGCGCCGATTTGGGTTGGCTTATCCTTTTCGGATTCATTATCGGCATTCCTGTTACGGTTGTAGCAGGTCCTGTTTTTGGAAAGTACATCGGTAATAAAATACATGTGGAAATTCCCGATACATTTGAAGCTCCTGACGAAAAGACTTTGAAAAATCTGCCTCCATTCTGGCAGGTAGTAAGCATCATCGCGATCCCTTTATTATTGATTTTGGCTAATACTGCTTCAGGCGTTTGGGCTAAAACACATGGAATAACGGATAGTTTTGGAATAGAATTACTTGGTTTCCTTGGGCATCCTTTCATTGCTTTGCTTATTGCCACATTCCTGGCTATTTATTTCATGGGACTCAAACGCGGGTTTACTAAGGATCACATCATGGAATTAAGCACCAAGGCATTGGCTCCTGCCGGCCTGATCATCCTGATTACAGGGGCTGGTGGTGTTTTCAAACAATTGCTGGTGGATAGCGGCATTGGAGTGATGTTGGCCGAAAGTCTTTCCAACTCAGCTTTGCCTCCTATCGTACTGGCGTATGTGTTGGCCTTGATTATCCGGGTAACCCAAGGTTCTGCTACCGTAGCAATGATTACTTCGGCAGGAATTGTAGCGCCGCTATTGATGGCTTTCGAATTATCCGATCCTCATAAAGCCCTTATTGTTATTGCTATAGCTTCGGGAGCAACCGGATTGTCGCATGTGAATGACAGCGGATTCTGGTTAGTAGGAAAATATCTCGGATTAAACGAAAAACAAACGTTGCAGTCATGGACAATTATGGAAACGATTATTTCGGTAACCGGTTTTATGATGGCATTAATTTTGAGCTTCTTTTTTTGATTTTTAAATGAAAGATAACAATGAGAATGTGCCAATGACACAACAAGTAACAATAGGTAAAAAATGAAAAAGACAAATACATTAACAATTAGGGAACTGGTAGGTGAGTTTATTGAACAAAACAAAATCGACACCAAACTTTATGAGACACGTATCCGTAAAGCGTGGTTAGAAATAATGGGACCTTTGGCTAAATCAACGGAAAATATACAAATCAACGGCAGAATATTATTTGTCAAACTAACCTCATCTGTTATCCGTAACGAATTATTAATGAGGCGATCGGAAATTTGTAAGGCCCTGAACGAAAAGCTGGGAAAAGATTTACTTATTGATATTATACTCCGGTAATTTATTTGATTCGAATATCCAGATATACCGGTAAATGATCGCTAAATCCTTTATTGTATCTGGGGCCTATATATGTACGAAAAGGCTTGACCCCTGAATAACGAACATCCGGTTCCAACAAGTAACCGGCACGAAAAATGTGGCATTGCCCGACATTTGTTTTTAACCTCGCTCCCGGATAAAGCATTCCTCCCGAAACAATCATCTGGTCGAATACCGACCATTTCCCTTGAAATTTGATCGTCCCGGTTTCTTCCTTGGTCTTATATGCTGTAAGATTAAACAGCGCAGATGATTTGCTTTGCGAACTGTCGGTTAAAGATTTCAACTCGCGGAGTACGCTTTTATCTAAAGGCCCGTCATTCAAGTCGCCCGTAATAACAATGTTTGCTACCGGATTACACCGGAAAATGGAATCAACTTTGCTGCGCAACAACGATGCTGCCAATATGCGTGCCGATTCTGATGTTCGTTGTCCTCTGCTACGTGATGGCCAATGATTGACAAAAACATGCAAAGTATCATTGCTTTTAGTAAGCATGGTTGCATACAATATATCGCGTGTACGCTTTCTATTATCGGAAAAGCGAATACGGATGAATTCCTGCGCAATTAATTTCAGGTAGTCTTCCCGGTAAAATAATGCAACGTCTATACCACGTTGATCAGGAGAATCTTTATGGACTAGACGATAAGGATACTTCATCAAAGGAGTATTCTTGATAAGATCATCCAATACCTTACGATTTTCCACTTCACACAAGCCGATCAAGGCAGGAGGTTCCCATTCCCCCACGTTAGCTATCACACGAAATATTGCATTCCTCTTGTCAATATATCGGCTTTTTGTCCAATGCATTTCTCCTTCCGGCGTAAACTGATTGTCATTAGTGGTTGGGTCATCTTCTGTGTCAAAAAAATTTTCAACGTTATAAAACATCATACGAATAAAATCTTTCCCTTGTTTCAGGCTGTTTTGTGCATGTGCACACATGCTTGAAGCAAGCCAAAGAAACAAAAGGAATAAGACCTTCAAATACTTCTTTGTATTACAATTCCCGGTCATACCGTTCATCAATCACAATTATCCGACAATGTATTCTTTGCAAAGATATACCGATATCAGCCAAATCGGATAAAAAATTCTACTTGTATCAGCTATATACGTTGTAGCGTGTAGATATTTCATTTTTTTGAGACAAAAGTAAACCAAACTATGAGGCTTATTGTTTGTCTGAAAGGATTATATCTTGATAAAATAATACCACGTTCAGTAAATTTTACATATAAAAGATAGAAACTCTTTTCGTTCAAAAAGTTTTATCTTACTTTTGTCAGCTCTTAAGAGCAATTAATATTGCTCTGGGTAAAAAGAACAAGGATTACATGTCTAAATTTGGCGTTGATGTCCATCAAATTAAATAATTAATAATAAACGGGCTTCGTAAACTTCTCGGAACAAAACCCTCTTGGAGAGCAAGACGGGTTCCAACGACTTCCTTAACGCGGATACGAGCTTGTATGTAATTCAACTTCAATCGGAAAAATGTATATAAATGCAATAGGATATTATATCCCTGAAGACAGGGTTTCCAATGATTATTTCCTCAAGGTAAATGGATTGACGAGTGACTGGATCTATCAACGGACAGGTATTCTTACACGCTCAAAAGCCAGCGAGAATGAAACGATGAACATGATGTGCAGCGAAGCTGTCAAAAACGCAACGTACAAACTCCCATATGATATTAAAGAGGTTGATTTAATTATTTTTTCATCATATACACCGTCAGACACAGTCGGTACAACTGCACATGTTATACAACGGGAATTTATGATCGAAAATGCCAAGATTTTTTATCTATCATCTGCTTGTTCATCAGCCATTAATGCCATGGAGATCATCCAATCTTTCTTTATGACAGGCAAAGCTACCAAAGCATTGCTTATTTCGGCCGACCGTAACAGCACGTACGCTAACGAAACCGATCCTAAATCGGGACATTTATGGGGTGATGCAGCTGCGGCATTCTTTTTTTCCCGTGAGAAATTATCCGATAATGAACCTGAAGTTATTGATATTGATTCTCAAGGATTGGGCCACATCGGCTATGGACCTACCGGCGTATATCTTGATCCCAAAGGTAAAGGATTAGAAATGCCTCATGGAAAAGACGTTTTCATGCAAGCATGTACCTATATTTCCCAAAATACAAAAGACATTGTCGAACGTAACGGATTCTCCCTCGCTGATTTGTCATACTTCATTGGACACCAGGCTAACATGCGAATCATCAGCTATGTTATAAAGGAGTTGGGGATCGCCAAGGAAAAATCGTTGAGTAACATTCGCGAACTGGGAAATACGGGATCCGTAAGCGCCCTGTTGGTGTTGGCGCAAAACGTAGAACAGTTCAAACAGGGATCGTTGATTTGCTTGGCAGTCTTTGGTGGCGGCTATTCGGCTGGAGCATGTTTGATCCGTTGGTGATTTCCATCAAAATCGATATAAAATCAACTACTATTCAATAAAACATCCGGCATTTCGGACATTTTGACGCATTGCAATGCCCGCATCCTGCAAAATGGCAGGCATTATTCTGATGGCATGGGCTTTGTAACCTCCCTCAACAGTAATTGTTGAATCATTAAAAATCTAAAATATATGCAAAAAGGAACCATAGGGGTAACCACGGAAAACATTTTTCCAATCATCAAGAAATTTTTGTATTCCGATCATGAGATCTTCCTGAGGGAAATCATTTCGAATGCCATCGATGCTACACAAAAGCTTAAAACATTGGCTTCGAATAGTGAGTTTAAAGGTGAATTGGGTGATCTGACCATTCACGTATCTATCGAAAAGGATAAATTGATCGTTTCAGACCGTGGTATCGGTATGACCGCCGAGGAAATGGATAAATATCTCAATCAGATAGCCTTCTCGAGCGCCGATGAGTTTATCAAAAAATATAAGGACCAGAATATCATCGGGCATTTCGGTCTGGGCTTTTACTCATCATTTATGGTATCGAAAAAGGTGGAAGTTATCACTAAATCATACCAGAAAGGTGCACAAGCTGTAAAATGGATTTGCGACGGAAGTCCCGAATATAAAATGGAAGACGTTGGCAAAGAGTCACGTGGTACCGATATCATCATGTATATCGACGATGAGTCGAAAGAATTCCTCGAAGAAAACCGTATCAATGAATTGCTGCGTAAATATTGTCGTTTCCTGCCTGTCGAAATTGCTTTCGGCAAAGAAAAAGAATGGAAAGACGGTAAGCAGGTGGAAACAGATAAGGATCATATCATCAATGACACCAATCCTCTATGGACACGTAAACCGGCCGATCTGAAAGACGAGGATTACATGAAATTCTACCGCGACTTGTATCCGATGCAGGAAGATCCGATGTTCTACATCCACTTGAACGTGGACTATCCCTTCAAACTCACGGGAATACTGTATTTCCCGAAAATCAAGAGCAATATAGAATTTCAGAAAAACAAGATACAATTATACTGTAACCAGGTGTATGTCACCGACTCGGTAGAAGGCATCGTACCCGACTTCCTCACCTTGTTGCACGGCGTGCTCGATTCCCCTGATATCCCGCTTAACGTTTCGCGCAGTTACCTGCAAAGCGATTCGAACGTAAAAAAGATATCTACCCATATTACCAAGAAAGTAGCCGACCGGCTCGAAGAAATTTTCAAGAAAGATCGTCCCGAATTCGAACAGAAATGGGATAATCTGAAATTATTCATCGAATACGGTATGATTACCGAAGATAAGTTTGCCGAACGTGCCGAAAAATTTGCCCTGTTAAAAAATACGGATAAGAAATATTTTACGCTGGACGAATACTATAAGTTGGTGAAAGGCGAACAAACCGATAAGGACAAAAAAGTAGTGTACCTCTATGCGACCGATGTCGATGCACAATATAGCTTCATCGAAGCTGCCAAAGCCAAGGGCTATGATGTGCTCAATCTCGATGGTCAGCTGGATATGCATTTCATCAACCATCTCGAAAGCAAAAAAACCGACATCCATTTTGCCCGTGTCGATTCCGATGTGGTCGATCGCCTGATACAAAAAGATGATCACAAGCAAACCGACCTACCACAGGTACAGCAGGAAGATATGCGCGCATTGTTTGAACCGTTGTTGCCGCAAAGCGGACATTTTTATGTGGTGTACGAAAGCATGGGCGAACAAGCGCAACCCATGGTCATTACCCAATCGGAGTTCATGCGCCGGATGAAGGACATGTCGGCCATGGGTGGTGGCGGAATGAACTTCTATGGTTCCATGCCCGATAGCTACAATCTGGTAGTGAACACCGATCACCCGTTGGTAAAAAAAGTTATCAGTGAAAAAGATAGTGACCTGGGCAAACAACTCAAAGTCTTTAACAGCGAGATTGAACCTGTAAGTGACGAATTAAATACATTGAATGATTCGCTCAAGGGTAAGAAAGACGAAGAAATAGACCAGACGCAGAAAGATAAACGTAATGAGCTGGAAAAGAAAGAAGACGAAATACGCAATCAGAAAAAAGATGCATTAAATGTCTACGGCAAGGACAATAAGCTTGCCCGCCAGCTGGTCGATCTTGCTTTGTTGGCCAATAATATGCTTAAAGGCGAGGAATTGAACAAATTCATCCGCAGGAGTGTTGATATGATACAATAAGTAATTTTTGTTTCATAATGTGTAGTATAAACGGCTGGGAGTGATCTCAGCCGTTTATTTTTCAACTAAATCTACTGGAAAGTGATGAAAAATGCGTCATCCGTTACGTCTATTGAATTATTTTCATACTTTTGGAAAAACAAAATTTGAACGATGAAACGTATTATACTGTTGGTTTTGCTTGTATCGCATATTGTGCTGTGTCCGGCCAATGAACCGGAACGCTTGCGGCGCAGTGAGAGTTTTTTGGGAGTTCACTTTGATTTTCACGCAGGAAGTGATTGCAATGAAGTGGGAAAAAATACCACTCCGGAGATGGTTAATACCATTATCGATATGATCCATCCGGATTATCTACAGACCGACTGTAAAGGACATGCCGGATATACCAGTTATCCGACCAAGGTTGGTAACCAGGTTCCCGGTTACGTGGGAGATCCGCTTCGTGTTTGGCGCGAGGTGACAGCAAAACGTGGCGTTGCCCTTTACATGCATTATTCGGGAGTGTGGGACACAAGAGCCATTGAATTACATCCCGAATGGGCAGTAACCAATTCCAATGGAGAAAAGAATAAAGACAAAACTTCCGTATTCGGCCCGTATGTGGATAAACTTTTGATTCCGCAACTGAAAGAGCTTGTAGGAGATTACGGAGTCGATGGCGTATGGACTGACGGTGAATGCTGGGCTACGGTTCCGGATTACGGCGAACGCGCTGTCAGGCTTTTCAAAGAAACTACAGGTATAGAAACTGTTCCGAAAAAATCAAGTGAACCACATTGGTTCGAATGGATGCAATTTCACAGGGAAGCATTTCGGAAATATCTTCGTCATTATGTTGCAGAAGTGAGGTCAGAATATCCTGATTTCCAGATTTGCAGCAACTGGGCTTTCTCCGATCATATGCCCGAATCGGTTTCCGTCCCGCTTGATTTTCTCTCCGGCGACTATTCCCCCAACAACAGTGTCAACTCGGCTCGTTACTCGGGCCGCTACTTAGTGCATCAGGGTGTCCCTTGGGATTTGATGGCTTGGAGTTTCTCGATGGAACCCAGGGCGCAAAAGACAGCCATACAGTTGAAACGCGAAGCGGCAGTCGTATTAGCGCTCGGCGGAGGATTCCAGGCTTATTTCACCCAAAACCGCGACGGATCGGTTCGTCTGAACGAACTGGAAGTCATGGCCCAGGTCGCAGAATTTGCCCGTGCACGACAACCATACTGTCATCATTCTTTACAGATTCCACAAGTAGCGCTTCTTTTCTCTACCGAAGCATATCAAAGGAATTGTCCGGGACTTTTTTCCCGTTACCAGGATAACGACAAACTGCGGGGCGTTCTTCAATGCCTATTAGAGAGCCAAAATAGTGTAGACATTGTTAGTGAAGAAATGCTCGGACGTGACATCAACCGCTTTCCCCTCGTTGTCATTCCCGAATGGAATTATCTTTCGCCAACTTTCTGTCTTGATTTGATAGAATATGTAAAAACCGGAGGTAATCTGCTGGTAGTCGGAAATGAATCTGCCAAACTCTTTGTTGATGTTGCAGGGATCAGCCTCAAGGATGGCAGTTCTCCCACAATAACAAAAATCGGAACCGGCCGGATTGCCTTTATTCCCAAGCCTATCGGCCTGGAATATGCAAAAAGCGGCGACGAATCCCTCCGGAAATTGGTGAATGAAACCGTCCGCACCCTTTTCCCCAAACCGTTAGTGGAAGTCAGCGGGTCGCCCTGGGTGGATGTTTCTGTAAGCAAACTCAATGAAAAACTGACCATTCATTTGGTCAACACATCGGGAAACCACAAGGAAACACGAATTATTGAAAATATCGATCCTGTCGGACCGCTCCAGGTGACAATCCGTTGCGATAAAAAACCTTCCAAAATCACGCTTCAGCCTGCTGGGAAAACTTGTAATTTCGAATATTCCGGTGGGAAAGTCCGGTTAAAAGTCGAGTCCGTGCCGATCTACGACATTCTGGTTGTGGAATAAGGCAGGATCAAAAAAACTTTTCCGAGAAATTTACCAGATAGAGTTTCTGCGAAGCTCGTGTAATGGCTGTATACAACCAGCGTAGATATTCGATATTCAACATTTCGTCTGTTAACCAGCCTTGATCGACGAAAACACATTGCCATTGTCCGCCTTGCGCCTTGTGACAAGTGACCGCATAAGCAAATTTTACCTGTAAGGCATTGAAAAACGGGTCTTCTTTGATTTTTTTATATTGCTGGCTTTTAGGTGTAATATGGGCATAATCTTCGGCCACTGAATAATACAGCTTTTGATTTTGTTCGGCAGAAATAGACGCTGCCTCGCTGCTTAATGCATCAAGCATGATCGTAGCCGTAAATTCAAAATCATGATAATCGGACAGGCAAAGATCCACCTCTGCAAATCGAAAATCATATCGCTCAATATACCGGCGAATGCGAATCACCCGGACAATGTCACCATTCGCAATGAAACTGATATTTTCCGATTCCTGTATCCAGTAATAATTGTTGCGTACCACCATCAGGAAGTCTCCTGCTGTCAGTTCTTCCTCGCGATAAAGTATCCGGTTCCGTATTCCCTGGTTATAGCGATTGGACTGTCTGTTGGAACGGCAAATCACTGCTGTTTCATCAATCCCATGCCAGTCATAAGCGTTGGAAATAGTCTCAATGAGTTCTCCACCGGTAATTCGCTCAATGTCGGGAAACAAACGAGCTTGTAAAGCCGGATATGCAGCCTGCTGTTCCGTAATCAGTTCACGAACAATGGTTGCGTTGCATAAAATTCCTGATTCTTTCGTTTGCCGGACGACTTCGGACAGTTCATATTCGGAAACAGCCAACCCATAAGCTTTCAACCGTTGTCGATCTAATGCCGGACTTTGTTCCTGTCCCACAGGAGGAAGCTGAGCCGTATCGCCAATTAAAATCAACTTACAGTTACGATCATTATAAACAAACTTTAACAAATCATCCAACAAATTACCTGTTCCGAACATATTCTGGTCGGGACTGTAACTCGAAATCATCGATGCCTCATCTACAATAAAGAAAGTATTGCTATGTTGATTAAAATTCAAAACAAAAGTACCAAAATGATCTTTTGAAGTTTTTTGCCGGTAAATTTTTTTATGGATCGTATATGCTTGTTCTCCCGAATACGCACTTAACACCTTGGCTGCCCGTCCGGTAGGGGCCATCAATACCGAGCCGATTTTAAAATCCTTTAATGTCCTAACAAAAGCTGAAATAAGAGAAGTTTTTCCCGTTCCTGCATATCCTTTGACAATCATCAACTGTCGATGGTCAATTAAACACATCATCTGGGATAAAGCTTCTACTAATTTTTTTTGTCCTTCAGTGGGCAAAAACTGTAAATGTGTATAAAACAAATCTATAATATGATTTTTCAACATATAAAAAATAATAAAACACTAAGATAAGATTTCTTTATAATTTTTTTCATATTTTTGTCACTAAATGCGAACAAACCTAAAAACATCGAAAAATCAAAAATAATGAAAACAGTTATTCATGTAATCTTAATCGCCGCGATTTGCGTAATGGCTTATTTAGTTTACGAAAGCGTACAACAACCGCTTCGTTTCAATGCCGAAAAGGATATACGTTATAACGCAACAGTACAGCGCCTTAAAGATATTCGCACTGCTGAGGTGGCATATAAATCCGAGTATAAAAAATATACCGGAAGTTTTGACACCTTAATAGCGTTTTTGAAACACGATTCGTTTAAAGTAGTGATGCAAATCGGGGATGAAGACGACTCTGCCGACGTTGTAGCTGGCCGTATCATCAGGGATACCATTCGGGTCAGCGTTCTGGACTCATTGTTTAAGAAAGGCTACCATGTCGACTCGCTCCGTTATGTTCCTTATACTAAGGGCGCCCAATTTAACTTAGGTACAGCTAATTTGGAAGCTGGAAAGGTAAAGGTAAATGTTTTCGAAGCAAGAGTAGATTTCAATATACTTTTGAATGGTTTAGACCCACAATTACTGGTTAATTACAATGCCGAAAAAGAAAAGACAACCGGATATTCGGGCCTAAAAGTCGGATCTTTAGAAGAAACAACCAATAATGCCGGAAACTGGGAATAATACAGCAATAGAAGCAAAACTCAACCTGATTGATGAAACGTTTGATATCTCTCAGGCGGGAAGCTATCATTTATCCATACAAATTGGAGTAAATGGGTTGTCGTTTTGTGTATTCAATACTGTAATCAATAAATATATTGTTTTGCGAGACTATCCTCTCCTTACCGGAGGGGATATGTTGTTCGCATGCAATAATATTTTTGAAAACGACGACATGCTGGGTCTCCGGTACAAAAGTTGCGGTTTTATGGAAATTTCGCCGCGTTGTACCTTGTTTCCCGAACATTTATTTGATCCCGGATATGCTGCCGCCTATTTGAGCTTCAATCATGGTTGGAAGGGCGAAGAGTTTACATCGTATAATTGTTTACATCCGATACAATTATATAATGTATTTTCTTTATCAGAAGAGCTGAAGGCTTTGTTAAAAAAATACCAGCCAAATATTAGTTTTTACCATCATGCCACTCCATTTGTCAATTGGATGGTTTCCCGGTCGTATGCTACATCCAAACCATTGGTTGCCGTATATTATTATGATGATTACATGGATATTTTGGTAACACAGGATAAGAAACTATTATTATACAATACTTTCCATATCAAAACGCCGGAAGATTCAATTTATTATCTTGCCGGAGTGTTGAATTTATTCGATTTGCAATTGGCATCCACCGCTATTTCATATGTAGGGGACCCGAAGGATTCTTTAGCCAATATGGAAATCATTAAAAGATATGTTTCCCGTATTTCAGAATGTGAACCGATAGATACAGTGACTTATAGCCATTATCTGACTGAATCTATACGCAAACGTTATACTCATTTATTCAATCTTCAAGGGTGCGCATCATAGGTGGCACATATAAAGGGAAACATATCCCTCCTGACAATAAACTAACGCTCCGGCCTACTACCGATTTTGCCAAGGAAGGTTTGTTCAATATCCTTTCCAACCGATTTGATTTTGAGGGTTTCGATGTGCTTGACCTGTTTTCGGGAACTGGTAGCATTAGTTATGAATTTGCATCACGCGGAGTGTCCAGTATCCATTCTGTGGAAATCGATAACCGTCACGCTACGTTTATCCGCAACACATCCAAGCAAATGGGATTCGAACAGATCCGTGTTATTCGCGATGATGTATTTCATTTTTTGTCTATCTGCAAGGTGCAATACGATATCATTTTTGCCGACCCGCCATACGGTTTGACAGGAATTACCAAAATACCCGGAATGATCATAGAAAAGAATATACTGAAACCCGAAGGAATATTTGTTCTCGAACATTCCAAACGCAACGATTTCTCAGACCATCCGCATTTTTTGGAACATCGTAAATACGGTAATGTACATTTCAGTTTTTTCGGGTAATCCCTGAGAAACTTTTTTATACCAAATCGCTACCATTACGAAGACTTTTGAGGTAGGACGTTAAAAAGTTAAATCAGAATCCATTTTGTAAACTTTTCCAACACCAGACATGATTTCTAAAACACCCTCTTTGTATCAAATTTATACCCATGAAGCAATCCTTATTTTTTGTTGTATCGATCTTATTGGTATTTCCTTTTTGGACATTCGGACAGGATAAAGATATAATTATGACGGTAAATGGCCCTATAGCTGCAAAAGAGATGGGGATAACACTGATGCATGAACATGTTTTAGTCGATTTTGCCGGTGCAGCTGCTTACAATCCCAACCGATGGAATAAGGAAGAAGTCATTGAGCACGTTCTTCCGTATTTGAATGAAATTAAAGCATACGGATGTAAGACGTTTGTTGAATGTACCCCATCTTACATAGGAAAAGACCCTGTACTTTTGAAAAAAATTTCGGAAGCAACCGGGATTCACCTATTGACTAATACGGGGTTCTATGGAGCCGGAAATAATAAATACATCCCGTATTTTGCCTTCACTGAATCGGCAGACCAACTGGCGGAACGTTGGATAAACGAATGGCGAAACGGAATAGAGGGCACGGGAATTAAACCCGGGTTCATCAAAATCGGTGTCGATGGAGGAACATTATCGGAAATGCATCAAAAACTGATCACTGCAGCCTCCCGCACACACCTGGCAACCGGCTTGGTTATTCTTTCTCATACGGGACCTTCTCTTCCAGCTTTTGAACAGGTAGAGATTTTACGGAAAGAAGGTGTTCGTCCGGATGCTTTTGTCTGGACACATGCACAGGCTGAAAGCGATCCGGAGATACATGCCAAAGTTGCACGTATGGGAGCATGGGTCGCTTTGGATGGCCTTAACGATAGCAATGTGAATGATTATGTCCGCATGATCGTTGCCATGAAAAACCGCAGCATGTTACACAGAGTCCTTTTATCACATGATGCCGGCTGGTATACCCCTGGAGAAGAAAACGGAGGTGATTTCAGAGGATTTACCACCCTTTTCGAAAAACTTATTCCGGCATTACGAACGGCCAATTTTACAGATGAAGATATTCACCAACTTATTGTCAATAACCCGGCAGAAGCATTTCAAGTGAAAATTCGTAAAATTTCTCAAAACAACGATTAGATAATTATTGTTGTGATTCAGCAAGATAACAAAAATCCCGGCCTTGACCGGGATTTTTTCAATATTCAATTATCGATATTCAATCAATATTCCTCATCCTCCAAGCTATACGCTTTCGCGGATTTCAGCTTATCGTAATCTTCCATCGAGCCGACCACGATCTTCGTATAGTCACGGATACCGGTACCGGCGGGTATCTGGTGTCCCACGAGCACATTTTCCTTAAGGCCTTCCAGATAGTCGGTTTTACCGAAGATGGCTGCTTCGTTGAGCACCTTGGTGGTTTCCTGAAAGGAAGCCGCTGAAAAGAAGCTCTGCGTTTGCAGTGCAGCACGGGTAATCCCTTGAAGTATCTGATACGATGTAGCAGGCACCACGTCGCGGGCTTCGATAACCTTGGCGTCGCGGCGTTTCAGTACTGAGTTTTCGTCGCGGAGCTTACGCACCGTGATGATCTGGCCCGGACGGAGTGCCGAGTCGCCTGCGTCCACTACTACCTTCTTGCCATAGATGGAGTCGTTTTCGTTCATGAACTCCCATTTATCCACCACCTGACCTTCGAGGAAGCGGGTATCACCCGGATCGACTACTTCGACTTTGCGCATCATCTGGCGGACGATCACTTCAAAA